>JBOGWV010000141.1:0-29462 GCA_050693975.1 Actinomycetota bacterium | reverse complement strand
CGTCGACGACCTCACTGGGCTGGAGGTGCGGCGGCATCTCGAGGCTCATGACGATCTGACGTTCGCCGTCGGTCTCGCCGACGATCTTCATCATCTGTACGCGTGCTCGAAGGCGATCGAGCACGTCGTTGACCTGTCCTAAGCGCGCGCCGGACTCGATATCGACGATCACCTTGATGACACTCTTTCGCAACGAGCGCAGGACCACTCGCCCGACGGGTCTCAGCAGCAATAACGAGCCGAGGGCGATGCCGGTCGTGAACGCGGCCGCGGTCCAGTAACCCAGGGCGACCGCGACGCCTATGGAGGCGGAAACCCAAATGCTCGCCGCGGTGGTGAGCCCGCGGATGTTTATGCCTTGACGGAGGATCGCTCCCGCTCCCAGAAAACCGATGCCGGTCACGACTTGGGCGGCCACACGAGTCGGATCGAAGCGCACGAAGTCTCCGCCGGCGAACGCCGCGGCTCCGTAGGCACCTGCGATCGTGAACAGCGCGGCGCCCAGCGTGACCAGGATGTGGGTACGGAAGCCCGCCGGTTGGTCGTTGTACTCCCGCTCGAACCCAATCATGCCCCCGAACGCGGCCGCGCCCAGTAGCCGCAGCCCCAGTTCCCACCATTCCAGAGTCGGCGCCATCTGCTCACTCTATGTGGCGGAGGTACGGTGGACACATGCCCTATCAGTGTCCGGAGTGCAAGCTCATCTTCAGGCTCGAAGTGGAGCTCGAGCAACATCTCAAGGACGAGCACCCCGACTTCAAGCGGGACAAACCATACGAGGACTGGTCCAACCCGTAGCGGAGGCCAAGGCGGGCAACCGGCGACCAATCCGGCGGTCCCGTCCATCCGAACCTAGAGGGCGCAGACCCACCACCCCTGCGTAGAGAAGAGGCGGACCCCAGGGTTCGCCTCTTCTTGTGTTCTTAGGCTCAGTCGGCCAGCGAGTGGGCCACATCGGTGTCGGGACCGATCCCGATGCGAACCTCGTCGCCGCTGCAGGTGATCACCGCGACTTGTACGTCGCCTTCGGCCACCAGCGCGGCGCCGCCATCCCGGCTCTCGGTGTCGTCGTCAAACGACGCCGAGTACCACTGGGTGACCGAGTCACACAGGTCGGTCTCGACGGCCTGCTGTGCGATGGAGATGCCGAGAGCGCTCTGATCGCCGTTGGTCCACAGGTCGATCTCGCCGCCCGCCCATGCCTCAACCGCCTTCAAAGGGTCGGCCAGTGACTTCGAGGTGTCGCCGCCCGGAGCCTCGAAGAGCCACTTCAACTCCGCCGCCCCGAACGATCCGGACAGCTCTTTGCTCCAAGGCTCCGACAGCGTGCCCGGATCTCCGGGGTCGACCGGCTCGGCGTTCGGGTCGTAGCGCTCGGGGAACAACACCTGGTCGGTCGAGGCCGGAGGCTCGTCGTAGCTCTTGTCAACCGCGGCCCAGCCGCCTCTCTTGTAGCGGTCACAGACGAGGTTCATCCCGTCGAGATAAGGAAACGAGAGCTCTTGGCGGATGTAATGCGGCATCGCCTCGAGCTGTTCCTGCGACTCCTGAAGCTGCGGCGAACCACCGAGCATCCCGAGCTGGTCGCCGAGGCTCAGATGAGCGAGCGACCACCGTTGCATCGTGAGCGTGGCATCGCCCTCGACCACCGCAAGTCTCGCCAGATCTCTGTCGGCCGTCTTGGGATCGGACTCGCCGTCGACGCTCAGGCCCAGCTTCTGGTCGGCAAGGGCATGCTCGAGCTCGTGGGCCAGCGTCGTCTTCTCGAGGGGACCCACCGTCTCACCGCTGAGAACCACGAGCTCCTCGGTCTCCGGCACGTAGAAGCCTGCAACCTGACCCTCGAGAACGCTCTTGCGAGTCGCGAAGAGGTCGGTGTCGCGCGGGATGGCACCCAGGGCCTCGAGCACGCGCGCCTCGAGGGAGGCGTCCCTCTTCGAGTAGTCCTCGAGGAAGAGCTCTCCCACGCGCTGCTGGAGTCTCCTCGGCGGAAGGAAGTCGGCCTCGACCGGCTTTTCGAAGCGGAGCTCGCGCACCTTCTCGACTTGCTTCGAGATGGTCTTGACGAGTTTCGCCGGGCTCTCGCTCTCGTTACTCGAGTCACCCCCGAAGAGGTCGCCGAGACCCCCGCCACCACCGAAGAGGTCACCCGGGCCTCCCGAGGCGTCACCCGTCAGGCACTCGAGAAGGTCGGTGTTGGTGCCGCCGAAGAGGTCTCCGCCGCCACCGAGATCTCCCAGAAGGTCATCCAGCGGGTTGGCGGGGTCGTCGTCTCCCTCCGGCTGGGGCCGGGCCTGCTCATCGAGGCGATCCTCGAGGTCGTTGGTGCGCTGCCAGCCTGCGTAGGCGAAGGCGCTGACGGCGATCAGTGCAACCGCAAGCAGGGCGACGGCGATCTTGACGCCCCGCGAACGGGAGCCGCGCGGGGGCTCCGGCGGCGGCGGAGCAGGAGGCTCGCCGGACTGCTGCATCCAGTAGGGGGTTTGTCCCATTGTGTGCACAAGGGTAACTGCGCCCCCGGTGAAGGCGGAGTAAACGAACGGGCGAGTTAGCTCGCCCGGCGCTGGCCCCGGATCACCAGGGAGTCGAGCAGCCGGCGAGACGATTCGGCGATCGCGTCGACCGCTTCCTCGAACACCTGCTCGTTGTGACTTGCGGGCTTCTGAAAACCGCTCACCTTGCGCACGTACTGGAGCGCTGCTGCACGTATCTCTTCTTCAGTTGCGGGCGTGGCTCCGTCGCGGAGCGTCTTTATGCTTCGGCACATCGCCACAGAGTACGCCAGAGTTGCACCGTACTGAGCGAAGGCCGGCTAACGGACCCTGATGATTTTCGACACCCCGCGCTCACACACGACCGTGGGACGGCCCTCGGCCATCAGAGTCACCTCGATGACCTTGGCTTGGAAACGCCCTTGGTGAAACTTGTCGCGCGTCAATAGGTTGGGCGCGCGGTAACGACCCCTGCGGTTGGTGAGGTCGCGGTTCACGATCTTGTCGCGGCCCGGCTGTTTGCGCTTGACGACCACCTGACGCTGGTCGCGACATCCCGGTTCGACGTACGCGTCCCCGAACTCCTTCGCCCACATGACGCCCTTGAAGACATCTTTGCGCTCGCCATGCTCGATCGTGAACCTCTTTACAGGGGCGCTCTCGTTCCCTCCCGCACCAATGGTGGGTGCGGGGATCAACGCCGCCAGGGTCAGCACTGCGATTGCCACTCGTCGCACCGAATCCCTCCCACTTCCTCGACTGCCGTCTGGAAAAGACTAGGGCTTCCGCTCACGAGGTGGTGACGAGCGGGTGACGCACGCCGGTCAAGCTGGCCGCTGCATCGAACCAAAAATCGGGCGCCCCACTTCTGACCCTGGAGGTCATACTCATGTCTCACGGCCATGCCTCGCTTGGCGAATCAACTCCGCGGTCCATCTTCTACGAGCAGGGCCGGTTCGGCCGCCTCTTCCCGGCGTTGCCCCCGTTCGCAGCCGACACGGGACTGATGCGCGATGCACTCTTGGAGCTCGGGGCCAAGAAGGGTCCGATGGACGCAGACGACGATCTATCCGACCCCATAGCCCTCATCACCGACCCGACCAAGAGCATCAACAATCCGGACAATCCGGCGACGACCGCGGGCTTCACGTTCCTGGGCCAGTTTCTCGATCACGACATGACCTTCGATCCATCGTCATCTCTGGCCCGTCAGCAGGATCCGGAGTCCATCCGGAACTTTCGCATTCCCTCCCTCGACCTCGACAACCTCTACGGAGGTGGTCCGGGTGCCTCGCCTCATCTTTACGATGCCTCCATCGACGGGGGCCGGACCTCGCTCCTGATTGAAAAGATCCCGGGATCGGCTGCCGTGTCGATCGACAACAAGGCTCGCTTCGATCTCCCTCGGAACAGCCAGAAGACCGCTCTCATCGGCGACCCTCGTAACGATGAGAACCTCATCGTCTCCCAGCTACACCTCGCGCTGCTCCGCTTCCACAACAAGGTGGTGGTCGACGTCAAGTCAGAGTTGGGCGCGGGTCATACGCTCGGAGAGGTGTTCGCCGAGGCGCAGCGCGTGGTGCGGTGGCACTACCAGTGGCTCGTCATCCACGAGTTCCTCGTCAAGACGGTCGGGGAGGAGCTCGTCGAGAACGTTCTGAACAAGGGTCCCAAGCACTTCAAGTGGCGGAACGACCCCTACATCCCGGTCGAGTTCTCGGTGGCCGCCTATCGGTTCGGGCACTCTCAGGTCCGACCGAGCTACCGGGCCAACTTCGGAACCAGCGCCACCAACGCGGCCCAGCAGTTCTTCGCCCTGATCTTCGATCCGGCGGCCACGGATCCTGACGATCCCGCCGACTTAAGAGGAGGAAGACGAGCGCGCCGCCGGTTCATCGACTGGCAGACGTTCTTCGACTTCGGAGACGGCAAAGCGCGGCGCAACAAGAAGATCGACACGACTCTGTCGACCGTGCTGTTCGAGTTGATGGGCCAGCCGCAGGACGAGCCCATATCCCTGGCAAGTCGCAACCTGCTGCGGAGCCTCACCATGAAGGTTCCCTCGGGACAGCGCGTCGCCAAGGCCATGAAACTTCCCGTTCTGGCTGCAGCCGACCTCGACGACCTCAGCAGCTTCCACCTTCAAGGACGCACTCCTTTGTGGTTCTACGTCCTGCGGGAAGCAGATGTCACGACCGATGGTGAACGGCTGGGCCCCGTTGGCGGTCGAATCGTCGCCGAGGTGATCATCGGACTCATAACCGGAGACCAGCACTCTTACCTGCGCCAGGATCCCGACTGGACGCCGACCTACGGACCCGATGGATCCTTCACCGCGGTTGATCTCCTCAAGGCCGCGGGAGTCGTGGCCGAGCTCACGTGACGCCGCGGACCGGCGACGCTACTTCAGGCCCCGAGGACTGCGGGCAGCGGCGCGCCCAATGAGTCGCAGGCGCTAACCAGCACCTGCCAGCTTGCCGGCGATACCGGCACCACGCCGCGAGCAGTCAGCTCTAGGTAGCGTCGCTGGCCGCGCTCGCCGGGCACGACCAACTCTTCGACCCCTGGAAGCCGTTCGCCCTGCTTGATGTCGTCGAGTTGCGCGTCTACACGCTGCAGGAACTCCTCCCGCGGCAGGAATGCCTCGACGTCGAGCGCCCAGAGGAAGTTTCCGGACGTACCGGCGGCTACCCCCCGGGCGAAACCGGCTCCGCTCATGACCCCGCTCAGCACATCGATCAACAGAGCGAGGCCGAAGCCCTTGTGTGGCACGAGCGGATGGCCCAGGGGTGCCATGAGGCCGCCCTTGAGAAATTCACCAGGATCGGTGATGGGCCGCCCACCCCGGTCGAAAATGACACCATCAGGCAACGACTTACCCTGCTGCGCGGCATCGCGGACCTTCTGCACCGAGCCGACGGTAGTGGCGATGTCTAGGACTACGGGCGGGTGCTCTTGCGCAGGGATGGCGTAGGCCATGGGATTGGTTCCAAAGACCGGGGTTCGACCCCCAGGTGGGGCGACGACTGGAATGAAGTTGGTGCAAGCGAAGCCGATGAGGCCCGCCTCGGCTGCTAGTCGGGCGTAGGGCGCGGCCACGAGGAACTGCCAGTCACGGACCGCGGCGACGGCCATGCCCTTCCGCTCGCGGGCGCGTTCGATGCACCACCGGATCGCGCGGACCGGCGCGCCGGGCCCACAGCCTCGGTCTCCATCGAGGAGGACGGCACCGTCGCTCTCGCGCAGGATGCGCACGTGCGGCCGGGGATTCAGCTTGCCGTCGCGGTAGAAGGATGCGAGGACCTCGAGCGCGGCGATGCCGTGGTCCGGATGACCACGCAGCTCAGAGTCGATCAGAAGCCCGGCCAGTGCATCCGCGTCATCAGTGGTTAGTTCGAGAATCTCGAACGCGGTGGCGAGGCAACCTCGCAAGTCGTCGATTCGCACGAGAGTGGGGCCACGTGAAACCACGCCCGTCATCGGTGGTGAGCTCGTAGGAAGGTGAGCACGGCATCGTTGAACCGCTGGGGGTCGTCGTAGTTGCTCATGTGGCCGACACCCGAAATCACTTGCAGTTCCGAGTTCGGGATCCGTTCGTGCAGCTCCCTTGCGATGTGAAGCGGCGAGCGCTGGTCCTGGTCGCCGTAGAGGAGCAGCGTTGGTACCTCGATCGAGGGCAGGACGTCACGAAGGTCGGCATCGGCAAATGAGCGCGCCATGGTGCGCGCGCCCACCGGGTGAAACTCGGACACGATGGCCACCATGTCGTCGACCGCATCAAGAGAGGTCGACTCGGAGCGAAGGCTCGGCAGCCACTCCGTCACGAGCTCCTCCGGCGGGCGGTCGGAGTCGCGCAGGACGCCATGGAGGCGCGCTTCGACCTCCTCGGGCGGCAGCGAACCCGCCCAGCCCGCGTATGCCGATGCAAGAATCAGGGTTCGGGGGATTTCCGGATGACGGTTGTACAGCTCTATCGCAAGGCCCGACCCGAACGAGAGCCCGAGCACGTGTGGGCGTTCGAGCTCGAGCAGAGTGAGAAGACCGGCAAGGCAGTCGGCGTAGTCGGCGAGCCGGAAGGTCTCCTCTGGTGGATCGGACGACTGCCCGCATCCCGGAGCGTCCCACGCGATGACCTCGAACTCTCGGGCGAACGCCGGCATCTGGCGGCGCCAGTCCCTGCTGTCACTCACCCCACCGTGCAAGAGGACCAACGGCGAACCAGAACCCGCTCGCTCAAAGGCGATGCGCAGATCCGCGATGTCGACTTTCTCCATGCTCCCCCCATCGCCGATGGTGGACAGGAAGGCTCCTGTGGGCCGCGCCAATTCTAGCCAGGGAGCATGGAAGGGGACCCCGAATAGGGCCGAGATACCCGACAACGACACTCAGCGCGGTCAATAGGGAATCTCGACGAAGCCAGCCGAGTTACCCAACGGCCGGGATAGTCCCGGTGGTTGGGCATCTCGACCCGGCCTTATCAGGCCCCGCCCTTTGGGGGACGGCAGGCGGGGACTGTAGCCGCCTCTGGATCGCCGCTCAGCCCTCGAGGATCTCCCGCAGCGCAGCGTCAAATGCGGCTGGTTGCTCCACGATAGGGATATGGCCCGCGTTCTCGATCGGATACAGCGGCCATCCGAACTTCTTGCTGGTCCGCTCTGCGATCTTGAACTTCATCACCCGGTCCTGGCGGCCCCAGATCAACGCGACGGGCACCTTGATCTCCCGCAGCGCTTCGTCGGAGATCCGCTTGGTGCCGAGTGTTCGCAGCAGCACTCGGTTGGCGTGGTTCACGCTTGGTTGTTTCGCGCGCTCGATCTGGTAGTCGCGGAGCGCCGCCAATCGCTCTCCCATCTGTTCACGTAAGCGCCCGCCATCGCGAAAAATTACGTTCTGCATCCGCTCCGCGGCAGTGACGCTGGGGTTTTTCATGAACCGAATGAGCGCGAACAGCACCGCCGGCGCCGGCCGGAATGCCCCGAGCGAGCCCGAATCCATCAGGATGATCTTGCTGACCTCGTTCGGGTACGCGATCGCGAATCGGGCGGCGATGCTACCGCCGAGCGAGGCGCCGAACAGGATCGGCGGCCGATCACAGGTCTTGGCAATCAGCTCGCGCAGCCAGTCGATGACTCGCTCGGCGTCGAGCGTTCCGCTGTGCAGCTCGGACCGTCCAAGCCCGGGCAAATCAGGCACGATCACCCGGTACCGGTCGACTAGCTGTGCCGCCATCCCCCCCATGAATGCACCGAAGCCGCCCTGCCCGTGGAGCAACACGACCTGCTGTCCCTCCCCGCCCTCCAGCACAACAGTCGAGATTCCTTCCAGCTCGAGCCGCCGCTCCGTCACCGGCAGGCCGTCGATCGCGCGTGCCGCGAGCCGGTCGGCCTCCGCGGCCTCGGTGTTGCGCTCTTGTGCCATCACTACTCCTCCAATGAAAGGCGGATCGGTCCGCCGTGGGTCGTCTCGCGATCATCATCCGGCCGGCCGGGCCACGGCGACTAGGACAAAAAATGAACTCGGTCTGGACCCGCTCGCCCCGACGGTTCAGAATCTGCACTAGCCACGTCGGTGACCACCAGGGAGGCTTGGCGCCATGAGAGGCTACGGTCAATTCTGCCCGATCGCGCGTGCGTCAGAGCTCCTCGCCGAGCGCTGGACGCCAATCATCCTGCGCAATCTCCTCCTCGGCTGTAACACCTTTAACCAGATTTCGGCCGGCGCCCCGGGGCTATCGCGCGCTCTCCTGACCAAGCGGCTGCGCGAGCTTCAGCACGCGAACGTGATCGAGGTCAGACCGAAGCCCGGGGGTCACGGCTCCTTTTACGAGGCGACGCCTGCAGGGCGCGAGCTGTGGGGCGTGCTCGTATCGATGGGCCTGTGGGCCGAAAAGTGGAAGCAGGTCACGCCCGATCATGCCGACCCTGACATGGTGCTGTGGTCGTGGGTCACGAGCTTCATGCGACGCGACCTCCTGCCGGACCGTCGGATCGAGATTGCCTTCAACCTCAGGCTACGCAATCGCTGGACCCGGATCTGGGTGCTGATCGAGAACCGGGAGCCCGAAGTGTGCTCATTCGATCCCGGGTTCGGAGAGGACGTGATCATCACGGTCGAGGACGACTTGACCTTTGCGCGGTGGCACCTCGGCCTGGTCGAGTGGGGCGCGGCCTTGCGGTCCGGAGGAATCCGGGTGGAGGGCGAACGCGAGATCACGCGTGCATTACCGAGCTGGAACGCCGGTCCGGAGATCCACCGAGCGGTGCGAGCGCGGTCGCTGCGTCCGCCCGAAACGCCACGTGTCCCGCTTGACGTGCTCATGCCTCAAGCGCCGGCTGAACGTTCGGGCGGAAACGGCGGCCGGAGCAGCCTCGGCCCGCGGCCGATCCCAGGATTCGAGGGCTGGGTAATCACGCCGGCAGACGCCGAGTACGACCGGGCGCGCGCCGTGTGGAACGGCGCGATCGATCGTCGCCCCGCGTACATCGCGCGCTGCGTAAGTGCGATGGACGTAGCGGCCGCGCTGAGGTTCGCCCGGGAGCGAGATCTCCCGTTCGCGGTCCGAGGCGGCGGCCACGGCGTTGCCGGCACGAGCGTATGCGACGACGGCGTAGTGATCGACGTCGCGCCGATGAAGGCGATCCACTTGGATCCGGGGACGCGAACCGCGCTCGCCGGCGCCGGGCTCGTGTTGGGGGAGTTAGACGCCGCAACCCAGGCGCTCGGATTGGCAACCACCGGCGGCGTGATGTCGCAGACGGGGATCGCCGGGCTCACGCTGGGCGGAGGCGTCGGCCATCTGATGCGCCGTTACGGACTCACGATCGACAATCTCCTGTCGGCCGACGTTGTTCTCGCTGACGGCCGTGCCGTGACCGCCGACGCGGAAGAGAACGCAGACCTGTTCTGGGCGCTGCGCGGTGGCGGCGGCAACTTCGGCATAGTCACCTCGTTCAGGTACCGCCTGCACCCGGTCGGGCCCGACGTTTTCGCCGGCCCGGTTATCTGGGCGCTAGAGGACTCACCCGACGTTCTGCGCTTCTACCGCGAGTTCATCAAGCGAGTGCCGCGTGAGGTGAGCACCTCGGTAATCCTGCGCAAGGCTCCCCCTGCACCGTTCCTCCCTGCCGAGCTTCACCGCCGCCCCGTTTGCATGGTCTCGATGATGTGCCTGGGCGAGCCGGCGGCAGCCGAACGCACGCTTGCACCGATGCGAAGCTTCGGCAAGCCCTTGCTCGATCTCGTCGGTCCGCGACCGTACCTCGGCCTCCAGGCGAGCCTCGACGCCATGACACCATCGGGGTGGCACTACTACTGGAAGTCACTCAACCTCGGATCGCTCGAGGACGCGGCGATCGATGCAATGATCGACCACTCGTCGCGGCTCAGGTCATCGTGGAGCTACATGCTCATGGTCCAACTGGGCGGTGCCGTGTCGGACATCGAGCCGGCGGCAACCGCGTATGCGCACCGCGATGCCGCCCATAACGTGAACATAAATGCCGTCTGGCAGCCACACGAACCGGTCGCCGAACACGAGACCTCTTGGGCGCGTGCCTACTTCGGTGCACTCGAGCGACACCAGGACGGCGCCTACGTCAACTTCCTGGATCGCGATGATCACGACCGGGTGCGCGCGGCGTACGGGGACCACACCTACGGCCGGCTCGCGGAGATCAAAGCGAAGTACGACCCGGATAACGTGTTCCGGTTCAACCACAACATCGAGCCGGCACGGACAAGGGTCCCAACCCCCGGCCAAGCTTGAAGCCGCTGCGCTGCTCCACGCAGCGCTGAGACACGAGGTGCAGCGCAGTAAGGCGGGCGGGGCTGCTGCGCGCAGCGCAACGGAGTGGTCTTTATAGCCAGCGCGCGAATCGCGAACACATGTTCGCCGCTGAGCCGGGCGATCGGGCGGCTCCGGACGCAGGCCTCCGCGGCGTAGTCGATCCGGTTTGCGTCGAGGTCCGCCCCGACCCGCAGCGCCTTCCGCTCGGCCTCGTCCCATTCGCCGCGGAACAGGTGGAGTTGAGCCCGGTGCACCGCGCACAAACCCCCGAACGCCACCGCCGCGGGGAATGTGGCCAGCCACCGCTCGGCCAGCTCGATCCAGCGGGTCATCCGGCGGATGTCGGCGACTTCGTGGCAGGCCGCGATGGTGTGGCAGTAGAGGGTGCCGGACATGAAGGAGGCGAGCCGGCCGTCCAAGACGGCGACCATCGCTTCGTCGAGCAGCTTCAGCCCGTCGACCACGTGGCCGGACCTGATCAGGGCGCGGCCTTCGCCGTTGAGGCCGATGGCCACCAGGTCGGGCTGACCGAGCCGGCGGCCGAGGTCCTGCACCCGGCGTGCGGCGTCCACCGCCGCCGCCGGCTGCCCGGCCTGCAGGCTCGGCTCGACCCCGGTCAGGTGCAGCAGCAGCCCGTGCACCGGGCACTCCGGGATCCCCTCCAGCAGGTGTCCGGCGCGGCCGATCCACCCCATGCCCTGCGGCTCGTCGCCCCGCGCCAGGTGGAAGACGCCCAGCACCAGGGCGGAGCCTGCGGCCTCGACCGGTCGGGAGTCGGCCAGGAAGGCGTCGCACGCAGCAGCGCTCAGCCGCAGGTTGTCCTCGATGCGGCCGAGCCACCACGCGGCATCGGCGTAGGCGGCGAGATCGTCCGCGGTGAGTCGCTCGGTCGCGACCGCATCGAACTGCGCCGCGGCGGTGGCCCAGTCCTGTCCCGCGTAGGCCTGCCGCGCCTGGGTGAGGCTGTCCGTGTGATCATCCACCCGCTGTCCTCCGTCGACAGTCAGCAGGCTACCGCTTGAAGCAGGCGCGGCGTGCGGCAAATGAGCTACCAAACGATGCTTGCGGAGTTTCGAGGGTGCAGGCGTCAACCGATCGGCTCGGAGGTTGATTCGGGAAAATCGCAATGAAACTTCGCGTTACCAATGACAACGAGCGACTGCGAACGCATAAACTTCGGAGCGGATCAGCTCAGCAGCGCAAGGCGCTCCTCCGCAAGCTCATCAAGGAGTTACGGGTGATGAGCCGTGATGAGATCTTGCCGACATACAGGATCCCGGCGCAGGTTCGCGCACCGGGACATCGAGTGGAGCTGCCGGGAATCGAACCCGGGTGGGAGCGGCGGAGCCGCGGCCCGGGTGAGATAAGGCTCGGGCGGGGCTGCTCCGCGCAGCGAAGCGTAGTGGAGCTGATTGATCGGTGCGCGAACCGCGTGCTCCTACCTCCTAACCTTTTGTCGCTCCATCAGGGGAGCAGGTCGAAGGCCGAGATATGACCAGGTTGCACCACGGAGAAATGGCGCCGATCGAGTGTCGCCACCTTCTGGATGTTCAACCGCTCGGCCGTCGTCACGACGGACGCGTCCACCGTGCCCAAAGGTAGATCCCGGTATTCCCACACGAGCTCTGCAATGCGCAACCAGTCGGTTGCGGTGACCGGTTCGTTCGCGAAAGCCCCGGACGCGAGGTCACCCAAGAACCGAACCTCAGCCTGGGCTCCAAGTCGCGTTTCGATGAGATAGGCAACTTCGGTCACGACCAGCACAGGAACCACCAACGGCCCCTCGTGAGCCGACAGCAACTCAAGGCACGCGTGATGATGGCGGTCATCCTGGTCGACGTAGGCGTACAAGGGACCGGCGTCTACGAGGAGCGCTATCGTCCGACCTCTTTACGCAAGATCTCCTCGATACGCTCGGACGTGGTCTGACGACCACTGCGGCCAGCTTTGGCGGCCAATAGCCGGCGCCCCTTCCCTCCGAGATGGGTTTCGATTGCTTCGCGAGTCAGATCCGAGACTGTCGTCCCACGGCGCGCGGCCTCATGCCGTAGCCGAGCATCGAGATCATCAGGGAGCTTTACGGTTGTTCTCTTCATGGTATGTCAGCATACCATAGTTACATGCTCGTTATTAGTTGCCTTAATGGCCAGGTGCGCGAACCGCGAGCACGTGTTCGCCGCGGAGCCGGTCCGAATGGGTGGGAGTCAACGTGTAGACGGAAGGTCCGGCAGGGTTACGCCACCGATAAGGCTTGCCAGATACTCGCCGGTTGCCGACTTGAGCTCTTTGGACTTGAGCGATTGGCCCAAGTCGGCCGCGGTCGCGTCGGAGTTTGACTCCCTGGACGGGGTCAGCGACGGGCGGTGACCAGCCAGACCCCGTTGTTGTGCGTGACCACACCATCGCGGCCCGCATACGGTGCGAGCGCCGTTCGAACGGCATCGACCGCGACGTTTTGCTTGGGGGCTGGTGCTGCGGCGAGGAGGTCGCGGACGAACGGTATGGAGCGTATGAAGGACAGGGCGTCCTCGACGTCGTCGCCGATGCGCATCGACAGGGTCAGGTCCTCGAGGGTGACGTCGGTGAACCCGGCGCCTTCGAGGACGCGGCTTGTTCGGTCCGAGTCGGCAAGCCCGAGGGGTCCGGGTGCGCCGGGGACGATACCTTGAGGCATGCCGATGTGCGGGGCTGCGGCTGCGCCCGCCACCATGATCCATTCGTTGCGGTCGAGGCCCTGCGGAGCGGTGAACGCGAGACGGCCGCCCGGTCGCAGCGCGAGGACCAGATTCGCGAAGCCGGCGTCAGCGTCGTCGAAGTACATGAGGCCGTTGCGGCTGATCACCACATCGAAGCTGCCGTCCCCGAATCGATGCACCTGGGCGTCCGCCTCGATGAACTCAATGTCGTCTGCTCCGGCGGCCGCGGCTCGCTCACGAGCCAGGGCCAGCAACGGTGGTGAGACGTCGACGCCGAGCACCGCGCCGCCGGGCTGGACTCGCCTGGCCGCCTCGATGGTGATGGCGCCGCTGCCGCAGCCGACGTCGAGGACCCGCTCGCCTGTCTGGAGGTGGGCGGCGTCGAGCATCTCCTTGCCGGACGGGCCGTTCAGGTTGTCGTAGCGGTCCGCCTCGGCCACGTAATGCAGACCGTCATCCGTGGCCCAACGCCTGATCCAATCTTCGTTTTGAGTCGTCGCTGACGCCATCGCGGTACCTCCTCATCGCCTGTGGTGCTTTCCGCTCCCTGCGATACGAAGTTACGAACGATTGGGCAACGCCGGCATCGCCCGTGCGTACCAAAGCCGCATGTACGTCGGCGTGGTCTTTTCGTACCACCGCGGTGGGTCAGACCAGGTGGTGGCGGAACGCGTAGGCGGTGGCTTCGGTGCGTGATGACACGCCGAGCTTGGCGAAGATGTTCTGGAGGTGCCGCCGGACCGTGTGTGTGCTTATGACCAGCGCCGAGGCGATCTCCTCGTTGGTCTTGCCGGCCGCCACCAGAACGAGCACCTGGACCTCGCGGCCCGTCAGCCCACCCGACGCGTCAACTGTTGCCCTCGACAACAGCGCCTCGACACGAGCGGCGTCGGGGGCAGCGCCCAGCTGCTGGAACAGACGTCGTGCCGAATCAAGCTCTATCTCCGCAGTGTCGGCGTCACCGAGTTTGTGGCAAGCCAGCCCGATGAGGAACTGAGCGCGGGCGGCTTCGTATGGTGCGTTCAGTTCACTCAAGCCAGTCCATGCCCGGCGAAGTGTGTCGCAGCCAGCCCGTGCGTCGCCCTCGGCGAGCAGAGCAGCCCCCGTGGCGTGGGCGGACACCGCATTGAGGAACGGTGTATCGATGTCGGAGGCGATGCCTGCCAGCTCATCGGCGGCGGCGCGTGCCGCGGTGAGGTCGTCTGCGGCGAGCGCAATCTCGACATAGGCGGCAAGTAGCCTGGCCCTTGTCGCGATGTCTTGGGTCTGGTCCACCACACGGCGGATTGCCGCGGCCGCCGCGCCGACTTGACCCTGTGCCAGCCGTAGCAGGGCGAGGCCGGGGTGTGGCTCCCGTCCGGACTCGCTGGCCCGGCGATATGCCTGCTCGGCCTCGGCGAACTCGCCACGCAGCCGGTGCAGCTCGCCTCGTTGGTAGAACGCCGCGCCGACTGCGGGCTGACCGGATGGGACGGAGAGCCGTTCGCACGCCCGCTGGGCTTCGTCCATGGCGTCCACCCAGGCGCCGTGCAACTGCATGATCTCGGCGCGATGCACCAAGCATTGACCCCGGTAAGGAACCAGGTCCGGCTGCGATTCACACCAGTCGCTAAGTGCCCCCGTCCACTCCCGTGCCCGGCGCAGATCGAAGGTCTCGTTGCACAGCGCGATCACGGCACAGTAGACGAACCCTGTGACGAGTGGAGACACTTCACCCGCCGTCACCGCAACCATGGCCTCGTCGAGCAACGCCAACCCTTGAGAGCTCTCTCCCAACCGGATCAGCGCCTGGCCCTGACCGAGCCGGCTTAGCGTAATGCCGTCTAGGTCGCCAAAGCGGTCGGCGATCTTCGCGGCCTGGCCGAAAGAGCCGTACGCGGAAGCGGCGTCGCCCGCGGCCATGCTCTGCATTGCAGCCATCCCGAGCAAGTAAGCCTGCTCGACACAGTCCAACTGGTGATCGTCGATCAAACGGCGAGCCCGCGCCAACCACCCGCCGGCGCGGACCATGTCGCCCCGGTTCAGAAGCCCAAAGGCCAGCCAGATCGCGCATCGCGCTCCTCGCGCCGCATCGCCTCTGAGGAGGCACTCCTCATGCGCACGAGCCCAAGCCTGGGCGCTGTCGCGGTCCCGGCCCACCATGTACGCAGCCACCGCGAGACGTTCGAGATCTTCAAGCTCCAGCGATGCATCCCGATCCGCGGCCAGCAACTGCGCGCGCGCCTCTCCCCATTCCTTTCGACCAAAGGACTCCCGGCCCCGATCGAGCGCGTCGACCATGCACATAGGCTCTCACGACAGGCGGACCAAGACGATCCCGCGCGGGATAAGTAAGTGGAGCTGCCGGGAATCGAACCCGGGTCCCTCGACCCCTCGATAGGCCTTCTACGAGCGTAGTTTGCGGTCAGGTTTCGAACACCGGCCGGCCCGCAAACGGCGACGGCCGGCGTCTAGATCGGTTTAGGTGTCCCGCCCCTCGTACCGAACGGGCTTGGGGCGGCGAGTCTGCTAAGCGACGCCGGATCCCGAAGACGCAGACGATCTTCGGGCCGACGGCCATCAATTAGGAGATGGCAACCGTGCTTTACGCAGCGGCAGTTATAAGTTTCCGGGAGAGATTCTCGAGACCACCCGGAGTTCTCGGCTCGCTTCTCCTATCTCGGTCCGGTCAAGGTCGAATCCAGTTCAGCCCCTTGATGGACTCAGGCGCCGGAGGCGCCGTTGTCAATGTCCTCAGCGAGATTGTCGCACAAGCGTGCGACGACACTCCCTGTTACAACGCAGCGCCGGGCACAAACTTCCGCGCCTACCTCGCCTCCAGATCGAGGGCGCAGGAGTTGATGCAGTAGCGCTTGCCTCCGGGTCCCGGACCGTCGTCGAAGACGTGGCCGAGATGGCCCCCACAGGCCGCGCACGTGACCTCGGTGCGCACCATGCCGTGGCTCGAATCCGTCTCGAGCTTGATGTTCTCGGTGTTCTTCGGATCGGTGAAGCTGGGCCAGCCCGTGCCCGACTCGAACTTGGTGTCGGAGTCGAACAGCTCCGTTCCGCAACCGGCACAGCGATAGGTACCGTCGTCTTTGGCGTCGACGTACTTGCCCGTGAAGGGGCGTTCAGTCGCCTTGCCGCGCAGCACCTCGTACTGCTCGGGCGAGAGTTCCTCGCGCCACTCCTGTTCGCTCTTGATGACCTTCTCGGTCATGGCCGAACCTCCCTGGTGTAGGTATCACCATTGTCGCGAAGTGGCGTGGCTACCGAGCGTTCGCCGGCCAAGGTGGCGCGGGCGGAGAAGCCGTTGACGAGCACACCCAGCGGAAGCAGGAGGATCCCAAGGAACGGCTCGCGTCCCCCCGCGCCGTCTGCGTTGGTGAAGTCGCCGATGTACCACGAGCCCACCAGGGCGAGGGCAGTTCCAACGACGAAGCCGAGCAAGGCGATGGCGCGGCGCCGGGCTTCCCTGCGCAGTAGGAAGCCTCCGATCAACGCGCCGAGGACGAGTCCCGCACCACCCCCCGCGGCGACGTAGGCGATCCCCGCCAGGGTGTCTCCATCCGGAAAAAGAGGAGCGGCCAGGTTGCCCGCCACCAGGCCCACGAACAGCCCGACGACCGCGCCCGCGACGACCAAGCCGATGCGGGTCGCCACGATCGAGACCTTGCTCGATTTCGTGCGGCTTCCCTTCACTGCGTCAGCGGCGGCGACCGAGTTCGCGCTGCATCGAGCGGTCGGCATCCCTCTTGGCCTGATCCCGCCGTTTGTCGTAGAGCTTCTTGCCGCGGCCCACTCCGAGCTCCGTCTTGACCAGGCCGTGCCGGAAGTACAGGCGCAGAGGCACGAGCGTCCGGCCCTCCTGGTTCACCTTGACGCCGAGCCGGTGAATCTCGTCTGCATGCAAGAGGAGCTTGCGGGGCCGCATCGGCTCGTGGTTGCCGCGATTGCCATGGCTGTACGGGCTGATGTGACACTGCAGAAGCCATGCCTCACCGTCCGAGTTGATGGACGCATAGGAGTCGGCGAGGTTCACTCGTCCGTCGCGGCACGACTTCACCTCGGTGCCGACGAGCATGAGGCCGGCCTCGATCGATTCCTCGATCTCGTAGTTGTGGCGCGCCTTGCGATTCTGCGCGATGAGCTTCGTGCCCTGCTTGTCGGGGGCCTTGGTCTTGGCCACGTTCTATCCCTGCGCGCCGTTGGCCGAAATGATGATCCCCTGCAGGATCTCCTTGGCCCGCTCCTTCTGCGTTCCGGGACTGGCGTCGACCTCGATGTCGGGCTCGATGCCCTTGCCGTTGATCAGCTGATCGCTGGGAGTGAAGTACGCACCGATGGTGAGCTTCAAAGCCGACGCATCCGAGAGCGGAAGGACCTCTTGAACTGAGCCCTTGCCGTAGGTGTTGGTCCCGACGACGACCGCTCGATTCGTGTCTTGCAGCGCGCCGGTCACGATCTCCGAGGCGCTGGCGGTGCCTTCGTTCACGAGCACAACCAGCGGCACGTCCTCGAAGGCATCGCCCTCAGCCTCGTAGCTGATCTCAGGCTCGGAGCGCTCCTTGTAGGACACGATCTCGCCGTCCTCGATGAACACGCTGGCCACCCCGATGCCCTCGCTGAACAGGCCGCCTCCGTTGTCCCGCAAATCGAGAATGATGCCCTCGGCGCCCGAGTCGGTCAGGTCGGCGACCTCGTTCCTAAGCTGCTCGCCCGCCCCGCGGTTGAAGCCGAACAGGCGCACGTATCCGAGGCCCTCAGGCGTGAGGTTGGCCAGGAGATTGGGGAGCTCGATGGTCTGTCGGGTGATGTCGAAGCTGAGCCGCTCGCTCCCGCGCTCGATGCCCAGGGTCACCCTGGTGCCCACCTTGCCCTTGATGTGGGTCACCGCCTCGTCGCTACTGAGCGAGCCGACCGACTCCCCGTCGATGGATTCGATGACGTCGCCCTTTGCCAGGCCCGAGTCGGCCGCAGGCGTCGATGGGATAACCGACACGATCTCGAGGCGTCCCTCCCGGTCCTTCAGCCAGACCCCGATTCCCGAGAACTGGCCCGTCGTCACCTCTTGGAAGGAGCGATACTCCTTGGGCGTGTAGAACAACGCGTAGTCGTCACCCGACTCCTTGACGGACTTGGCTATGCCCTTGATCGCACCCCGAGTCAACTCCTCATCGCTGGGGGGATCCACCGACTGCGACTTGATCGTTTCGATGACGTCCTGGATTAGCGCAAGATCGTTGCCCTCGCCCGTGCCATCGATGAGGATTCGATCGCGGCCCCCCGCAATCGAATAGCCGAAAGAGAACGCGCCAAGCGCGACAACTGCCACAGAAAGCAGTGCGATCACGATCTTCTGCCAGCGTTCCATCGTGATTACAGGGTAGTTGCTCTGCGAGACACTAGAGGTAGGGCATCGGATCGACCGGCGATCCGTTCACCCGGACCTCGAAGTGCAGGTGAGGACCCGTGCAGTAGCCGGTGCAGCCCACGCTGCCGATCGTTTGACCTCTACTAACGGTTGAGCCTGAGCTGACGCCGAAGCCCGAGAGGTGATTGTAGGTGGTGGCGATCCCCCCACCGTGGTCGACCACTATCGCGTTGCCGTAGCCACTCATGGTCCCGGCGAACACCACTGTGCCGCCCCCGGCCGCCCATACCGCCGAGCCGTAGCCCGCTCCGATGTCGATGCCGGTGTGGAGCCTGGCGTCGCCGAAGATTGGATGGGTGCGATAGCCGTAAGGAGACGTGATGGGGCCGGAGGCGGGGAACAGGAAGGTTCCACCCGTCTCAACTGCGGGGCCTCCCCCGCCGCCGGTGTTGGTCTTAGTGAGCAGGCTCTGGATCTCTTGGGAGTCTTGCTCGAGCTGGGCGTCGAGCTCCTCGAGCTCGGACTTCTTCGCCAGCTTGCCTCGAAGGACGTCTTCCTTCTCGGCGATGAGCGCATTCTGGACGTCGAGCATCTGCTGCTTCTCGATCTTGACCGCGGCCAGCTCCGAACGATCCTTCTCGAGCTGCAGCTTCGCCTCGGCGATGCGCTCCTTCTCGTCCTCGACCTGCTCGCGCCGGGCGTCGGTCTCCTCGTTGAGCCTCTCGATATCGTCTATGAGTTCGCTGTCCAGCTCGACCGTGGTCTCGTAGTACTCGTAGCGGTCCGAGAGGTCGGCGAAGGAGTCGGAACTGAGGATGCCCTCGACATAGGCTCCGGGGCCGGCCTTGTAAGTTTCGATCGCCCGCTGCGTAAGCAGATCGGTCTGGGCTACCAGGTCCTCCTGAATGTCCAGCAAGTCCTCGGTGAGCCCGGTGAAGCGCTGTTGAGCTAGCTCGAGCCGCTCCTGCACCTTGGAGATGCGACCGTCGAGTTCCGCGATCTGGGAGTCGAGCGCCCCGACCTTGCTCTGCAGATCCTCGGCCTCGTCGTCGAGGATCGAGATCTTGCCCTCGATGCTGTCGGCCTTGTCGGCCGTGTTCTCGATCTGCTCCTGGATGCGCTCGCGGCGCTCCTCGATCTCGTCGAGCCGGTCGCCCGGATCGGCCGCCGCAGGCAGGGTCAGGGACGCGACGCACAGCACGAGTGTCGCCACGACGCCCGCGAGTCGAAAGGCCGGGTGGTGCCATGCTCTCTTCTGGCTGTGCATGTCAGCTAACAGATTCAACACTAACCACAGAAGAAACAAAAGTGAGGATTATCACCCTCTTACAATCGGCCTCCCGCCTCTGCCCTTGAGCCCCCGGTGCCCCCCCTCGAGTCCTAAGCCACCTCTAGGAAGCGGCGCAGCGCCATGCCCGAGCCGATCAGGCCGATTCCGCAGCCCACGCCGAACAGGATTCCGAGCACCGTGGCGATCTCGCCCGTCGAGAAGTTGAATACGGGGCCCAGAAATTGGATCTGCTCACCCAGGTTCGAGAAGACGGCCCACTGGGCGCCGACCACTATGAGGCTGGCGATGATGGCCCCCACGAAGGCCGCGAACACGCCCTCGAATAAGAACGGGATCCGGATGAACCAGTTGGTCGCTCCCACCAGCTTCATGATCCCGATCTCGTCACGGCGAGCGTAGATCGCCAGCCTGATGGTGTTGGCGATCAGAGCCGCGGCAGCGATGAGCAGGATGATCGACATCGCGAACGTAATCGTTCGCAGCAGCGAGTTGACCTGCAGCAGTCGCTTGAGTATGTCGCCTCCGAAGCGGACATCGTCGACCCCGGGCGCGCCGCGTATGGTTCCGGCGACCTGCTCGGTGAAGTCGGCGTTGGTGAGCTTGATCCTGAGCGATGCCGGCAGGGAATCCGGAGGGACGTTCTGCCAGAACTCGGGCTGGTTCTCGTAGATCTTCTTGTACTCCTCGAAGGCCTGCTCCTTGGAAACGAAGAAGACCTCCTCGACCTCCGGCATGGCCTCGACGTCCCGCGTGATCGACTCGATCTCGCCGGGGGCGGCGTCGTCGCGGAAGTAGGCCGATACCTCGACCTTGGCCTCCCACGACAGGGTCACGTTGTTGACCACCATCCCCAGGATCTGCACGCCACCAAGCAACAACAAAGAGATGGCCACCGTAGAGATAGCGGCCACCGTCATCAGCAGATTGCGCCTGAGGTTCTGGATGGTCTCCGATAAGAAATAACGAATCTTCATAGTCGGTGCTAGGTCCCCACTCCATAGATGCCGCGCGACTGGTCGCGCACGATGCTTCCGTCCTCGAGCTCAACCACGCGCCTCCGCATAGAGTCCACGATGGCGTGGTCGTGCGTGGCCATGACGACGGTGGTTCCGGTTCGGTTGATTCGATCGAGCAGCCGCATGATCCCTACCGAGGTCGCCGGGTCGAGGTTCCCGGTGGGCTCGTCGGCCAGCAGGATCAGGGGGCGGTTGACGAACGCCCGCGCGATCGACACCCGCTGTTGCTCGCCCCCTGACAGCTCGTCGGGAAAGCGATCCAGCTTCTCGCCCAACCCCACGAGCTCGAGGATCTGCGGAACCTGCCGTCGCACGACGGTGCGCGGCCTGCCGATGACCTCGAGGGCGAAGGCGACGTTCTCGAACACCGTCTTGTTGGGCAGCAGCTTGAAGTCCTGGAAGACGCAGCCGACGTTGCGGCGGAGGTAAGGCACTCGCCAGCGAGGGAGGTTCGCGAGGTTCTTGCCCGCGACATAGATCTCGCCCGACGTGGGCTCCTCTTCCTTGTTGAGCATCTTGATCATCGTGGACTTACCGGAGCCTGAAGGGCCCACGACGAATACGAACTCGCCCTTCTCGATCTCCATCGAGACCCCGGCGACGGCAATAGTGCCGCCCTTGTAAGTCTTCTTTACGTCAACTGTCTTGATCATGGCTTCATGTTTTTCCTCGGGTTAGCGAAAGTCACATCGCGGCCGGCGCGAGACGATCGAAGAATCGCCGGGGGTGTTCTTCGCCGTGGATGTCCTCGTACTCGTCCCACGCATTGCCGTAGTACAGGTTCCCACGTTTGGTGATTTCCTCACACGCTTGTGTCGTTAACCCTAGCGTACGCAGGCGTTTCGTCAGCGAAATGAGTGAAAAGGTGCTTACCTCGTAGGGGTTGATCAACAGGTTGGGCGGTGTGTCCTGCGGAGCTATCGCGAACTTGCGATCGGGAGCGGCGACGATCCTGCAGGCCGACTCCAGCAGGCGAAAGATCACGGACTCGACCCGTTCGAGGTTGCTCGGATCCCTGACCCCGGCCTCCATCAGGGCCCGCACGCCGAAGTTGACGTGGCGTGATTCATCGCGTGCAACCGCCGTAAAGCCGGTGTAGAAACCGGGCAAAATGCCCATCTCTCGCACCAGACCAAGCAGGAACTTCTGGCCCGTGAGCGCCAGCATGCCCTCGACGACGAGGTGGTAGATCGTGATTCCCTCGACCCATGCGCCGTAGTCATGAGGGCTCTTGCGCACGGCCTCGGTGGCCTCCACGAGGTCGTTATCGAAGATCACCCGGAACGCACCCACGGTCCGGTCGCGGAGGCCGGCAAGCGCCTCAGGCAGACCGCCCTCGATTCCGATGACCTCCCTGAAGAAGCGAGAGAAGAACACCGCGTGCCGGGCCTCGTCGACCAGCTGGGTGGCGAGAAAGATGCGAGAGGGCTCGTCGGGAGCGGCGTGAACCAGTGGTGACAGGGTGTCGGTTACGGCCTGCTCGCCCACGAAGAAGAGGGTGAACGTCTTCTGCAGTTCCGTGCGAATGCCCTCGAGTCCGTCGGCCATCGACTCCCAGTGGGTCCGGTCCTCCGAGAAGTCGAGCTTCTGCGTCGACCAGTTCTGGTTCTCCCAGCGGTAATAGAGGTCGAGCGGGGTGGGTCTCGACTGCAGAAGGTAGTCCATCTGCACGTAAACGTCGTCGATGTGTACGTCCCTCAGCTCGGGGAGGGTGGCACGTTCGACGCGCTCGGCGGTGTCTCGCATGGAATCAGTCATAAGAAAATGATGTCAGCTTCAGCCCGAAAAGTCTCGTCCAGGCTGGTGACCCACTAGCCTTCGGCGGCTCCCGCCTTCCGCCTTAGCTCGGCTGCAACGAATCGATCGAGGGCGCCGTCGAGCACCGCCTGGACGTTGCCCACCTCGAGGCCCGTGCGATGGTCTTTAACCATCTGATACGGATGCATGACGTAGGACCGTATCTGGGAGCCGAACCCGATCTCACGCTGCTCGCCGCGCAACGCGTTGACCTCGGCCACACGCTCCTCGCGAGCCCTGGCCACCAGTCGTGATTTCAGGATCCGCATCGCGACCGCGCGGTTCTGCATCTGGGAGCGCTCGTTCTGCACCGCTACGACGAGGTTGGTGGGGATGTGAGTTATGCGCACGGCCGAGTCGGTGACGTTCACGTGCTGGCCACCGGCCCCGGACGACCTATAGGTGTCGATACGAAGGTCGTCGGGATTCAACTCGACGTCGAAGTCCTCCTCGATCTCGGGCGTAACGTCCACCGAGGCAAAAGAGGTGTGGCGTCGTTTGGCGGAATCAAACGGTGAGATGCGCACCAGCCGGTGCACTCCCCGCTCGGTGGCCAGAAGGCCGTAGGCGTGGCGGCCCTCGACCGTGATCGTGGCGCTCTTGATGCCCGCCTCATCGCCCGACGTCAGCTCGACGATCTGATGCTTGAAGCGTCGTTGCTCGAACCATCGCTCGTACATGCGGACCAACATCTCGGCCCAATCCTGTGAGTCGGTGCCCCCCTCGCCGGCGTGAACCTCGAAGATGGCAGGGTGATCGTCGAACTCGCCTCCGAGCAGTGCAATGACCTCGAGGCCGGCGATCTCGGACTCCAGCGTCGTCACCTCGCGCGCGACCTCGGCGAACGAGTCCTCGTCGGACTCGGATTCGGCGAGCTCGAGCAGGACGAGCCCATCTGAGGTGCGCTGGCTCATGCGTTCGTACGAGTTCACGCCCTCGGACAGGCCGGAGATCTCCGACATGATCTTTTGCGCGGCCGTGGAGTCGTCCCAGAAACCGGGGGCCGCGCTGGCCTCCCTCAGTTCGGCGACGCGGGCTCGTTTCGCGGCGACGTCAAAGGTACTCCTTGATCTGCTCGAGCTTGGTTTGAATAGCGACCAGGCGATCGCGCGCATCGTCCATAGCGCGTGAGTGTACGGGGTGCGCCGGGCGCCGGCACTACTCAGAATCCAGGTCGATGCGCGCCACGGTGTCTTCACCCTGGTTGGCGACCCACACCGCGCCGCCGGCCACGACGACTCCCTGTGGGTTATCCCCCACCGGGATCGGATCGGCCGCCTCGAGCGAAGTGGGATCGATTCGGACCAGCGAGTCACGTTCCGGCACCGTCACCCACACGTAACCCCCACCCACCGCGACCGAGCCCGGCGCACCCTCGAGCTCGACGATCTCGATGCCGCCGCCGTCGGGATTCAACGCGGCGACGGCGTCCTGGCGGAACAGCGTGATCCACAGCCGTCCCTCACCCGCGGCCAGCGCGGTGGGACCGGAACCGACGTCGATCGTCTCCACCACCTCTCCGACCCCGGCATCGATGCGGGAGACGGTCCCCTCGGTGACGTCGGCGGCCCACAGGTCCGAGCCCAGCAACGCAAGGGCCGAGGGAAACCCGAGCTCGGTGATCTCATCGGTGATCTCACCCTCGGAGCTCACGCGGGCGATCAGACCCTCGTTCAGCGCCGCGACCCACACCTCGGATCCATCGAGCGCCAGGGCGGCGGGATCGCGGCCCACCGCAATCGGAACCGCAGGCCTCCCGGGGTCACCGGTGTCGATACGCACGATGTCCGAGCCCTCGATGGCGCCGACCCAGAGATCCTCTCCGGCAACCATCTGCCCGGGCCGAACGGGAAGCGGGATCGGATCTCCGGTGGGTTCGCCGGTCGCCAGGTCGAGGCGAGAGACGCTGAGGTCTCCGGCGTTGCCCACCCACAGGTGATCGTCACTCGCCGCCAGGCTGAAGGGAGCGTCGCCAGCGGCCACCAGGCGCGCCGGCTCCGGCTCGTCTCCGGAAAGCGCAGCCACGGCGAAGATCGTTACCACCACGAGCGCCGCGGGCACTACGACGGTGAGCGGCCGACGGTCCCGGCTCTTCGGGTTCCCTCGAGCTTTCGGCATCGACCTAGCGATTCGGTGGGTGAGCGCCGAAACCTCTCAGTGGTCCGCCCTGATTGGGGCGAGCGCTAGAGCGGGTCCGCGCCGGGAGCACCGTGACACTGCTTGTACTTCTTGCCCGAGCCACAGGGACAGGGCGCGTTGCGAGGGATCTTCTCAGACTTGGCCTGGACGAACGCGGCCTCCTCGCTCCCCTGGGCCGTTGTGGACTCGTCGTCGGGACCCGCAGTCCCTTGCGCGGCGGTGAGCGGAACCTGGCGCCGTTCCTGGCGCATACGCGCCGGGCGCTCGCGCTGCTCGTCGCGGCGCACGGTTTCGACATGGAACATGTAGCGGGCAAAGTCGACCTTGATCGACTCCTGCATCGCCCCGAACATGTCGTAGCCCTCGCGCTGATACTCGACCAGGGGGTCCTTCTGAGCCATGGCGCGCAGCCCGATGCCCTCCTGCAGGTAGTCCATCTCGTAGAGGTGCTCGCGCCAGCGATTGTCGATGACGTTGAGGAGAACGAGACGCTCGATGTTGCGCATCTGCTCGCCTCCCATGTCCTGCTCGCGCTTCTCGTAGACCTCGAGAGCGTCGGTGAGAAACCGCTCGCGCAGGTCCTCGTAGTCGGCCGTTTGCTCGTCGAAGGCGTCGGGCTCGAGGGTGGTGGGGAAGACCTCACGGACGGACGCGAACAGCTGCTCCCAGTCCCAGTCATCGGGTGCGGTATCGGGGTTGGCGTTGGCGGCGACGAGTCCGTCCACGACATCCGTGACCAGCTCGATCGCGGTCTCCCTAAAGTCCTCGCCCTCGAGGATGCTGCGCCGCTCTCCGTAGATGACCTGACGCTGTTTGTCCATGACCTCGTCGTACTTCAGCACGTTCTTGCGGATCTCGAAGTTCATGGACTCGACCTGAGTCTGCGCCCGCTCGATGGCCTTGGACACCATCTTTGCCTCGATAGGGATGTCGTCGGGGATCTTGAGCCGCTCCATCACTCCGGCGATCCGGTCTGATGCAAAGAGACGCATGAGGTCGTCCTCGAGTGAAAGGTAGAACCGGCTCTCACCCGGGTCGCCCTGGCGGCCGGAACGACCGCGCAGCTGGTTGTCGATGCGCCGGGAGTCGTGCCGCTCGGTACCGAGCACGTAGAGCCCACCGGCCTTTAGGACCTCTTCCTTCTCCGCGCCGCACTGCTTGCGGAACTTCTCGAAGAGGGGTTGGAACTCGGCTTCGTAATCGGCCCGGTCTTTGTCCGAGTACTCGTCGAGCATGTAGGCCTCGACGTCCCAGCCGCGCGCGATCATCTCCTGTTGAGCCATGCCCTCCGGGTTGCCACCGAGGACGATGTCAACGCCTCGACCGGCCATGTTGGTTGCCACGGTCACCGCGCCAAGTCGTCCGGCCTGAGCGACGATCGCCGCTTCCTTCTCGTGGTTCTTGGCGTTGAGGACGGAGTGGGGGACGCCCCGCTTGGACAGAATGCGGCTGAGGATCTCGGACTTTTCGACCGAGACGGTGCCGATCAGCACCGGCTGCCCCTTCTCGTTGCGCTCCTTGAGGTCGTCGGCCACCGCGCTCCACTTGGAGTCCGAGGACTTGTAGATGAGGTCCTGTTCGTCGGCCCGGATCATCGGCCGGTTGGTCGGAATTGTGGCGACCTCGAGACCGTAGATGTGGTGGAACTCGGCCGCCTCGGTGAGCGCGGTACCGGTCATCCCGGCGAGTTTCTTGTACATGCGGAAGTAGTTCTGCAAGGTGACGGTGGCGAGCGTCTGATTCTCTTCCTTGATCCGCACACCCTCCTTCGCCTCGATGGCCTGGTGCAGGCCCTCGGAGTAGCGGCGGCCGGGAAGGATGCGCCCGGTGAACTCGTCGACGATCTTGACCTCGCCGTGCTCGACTACGTACTCGACGTCGTTCTTGTAGAGCTCCTTGGCGCGGATCGACTGCTCGAGGTGGTGAACCATGTCGACATTCACGTGGTCGTAGAGGTTCTCGACGCCGAGGATCTCCTCGACTTTCGAAATGCCCTCTTCGCTGATCGCGATCGTGCGTTTCTTTTCGTCGATCTCGTAGTGCACGTCGCGCGCGAGGCGCGGCGAGATACGCGCGAACTGCTGGTAAAGCTTCTGAGACTCCTGCACCGCGCCCGAGATGATCAACGGGGTACGGGCCTCGTCGATCAGGATCGAGTCGACCTCGTCGACGATGGCGTAGTTGTGTCCGCGCTGAACGAGACGTTCCTTAGTGGTGACCATGTTGTCACGCAGGTAGTCGAAGCCCATCTCGTTGTTGGTCCCATAGGTGATGTCGGCGGCATAAGCCTCGCGACGCTGCTCCGGAGGCATCGAGTTCTGGATCAGCCCGGTTTCGAGCCCGAGATGGCGATAGATCTGTCCCATCCACTCGGAGTCGCGCTTCACCAGGTAGTCGTTCACGGTGACCAGGTGCACGCCTTCGCCCGTCAGTGCGTTGAGGTAGATCGCGAGCGTTGAGGTGAGCGTCTTACCCTCACCGGTCTTCATCTCGGGGATCCAGCCGTAGTGAAGCGCCGCGCCACCCATCAACTGGACGTCGAAGTGACGCTGCCCGATCGATCGGATCGCGGCCTCCCGCACCACGGCGAAGG
Organism: Actinomycetota bacterium; assembly: GCA_050693975.1. Classification (GTDB taxonomy): domain Bacteria; phylum Actinomycetota; class CADDZG01; order CADDZG01; family WHSQ01; genus WHSV01. Next base: position 2,296 of record JBOGWV010000141.1, on the reverse strand, counting down.
CCTCGCCCATCAGGTCGTCGAGATCCTCGCCGGCATCCAGACGCCCCCGGAACTCGGCCGTCTTGCCCGTCAGCTCCTCGTCGCTCAGCGCCTTCATTTCGTCCTCGTGAGAGGCGACCACCGGCACGACCGCCTCGAGGGCCTTGATCTTCTTGCCCTCACCCGCGGTGAGGAGCTTCCTGAATACGCTCATAGAGAGTCATTATCCACCCGCCCATGATTAGGAGGACAGGTGGGGGTGCCTTCCTGTAGGGGTGCGACGCCTACTTGATGTCGAGCAGCTTCTCGCGGACGGCGTAGACCACGGCCTCCATGCGCGAGTGCAGATGCAGCTTTTCGAGGATGTTGCGGACGTGGTTCTTGACGGTGTTCTCGCTGATGAAGAGCTCGGCTCCGATGTCACGGTTGTTCATGCCCTTGGCGACCAGCTTGAGGACCTCGAGCTCGCGGTCGGTAAGCCGGGGGCCGGGCACCTGGTTGCGCTCGTCGCGCCGCTTCACCATGGCGGCGAACTCGGTCAGGAGCTTCGATGCCATGGACGGCGAGATGAGGCTCTGGCCGGCGTGGACCGAGCGAACCGCGTTGGCGACCTCCTCGATGGAGATCTCCTTCAGTAGATAACCCGCGGCTCCCGCCTTGATGGCGTCGTAGAGGTCGGCCTCCTCGTCGGAGATGGTCAGCATGAGGATGCGCGTGGAGGGCAGCGTGTCCTTTATGGAACGAGTGGCCTCGATGCCCGAACGCTTCGGCATGCGAACGTCCATTAGGACCACGTCGGGTGCGGTCTCCTCGGCCTTCTCGAGGGCCTCGTGGCCGTCGGACGCCTCGCCCACCACATCGATGTCGGGCTCGCCCTCGAGGACCATCTGGAGGCCGCGCCTGAACAGGGCGTGGTCGTCGACGATGAGCACCTTGATGGCCTCGTTGGAGGAAGCTTGCTCTTGTGACACCTGAACCCCTTTGGGTTTGACCTTTTTGGGCTGAGCTTCGCCGCTGCCTGTGTGCGTGGTGCCGACCTGGGCCAGCCCACCGTGGTTCGTGTTGACCAGATTCTAGGGCCTAGCCCGGCAGAACTCCCTAAGCAATTAGTACTAGATACGACACCAAGCGTAGAGTCCTGCCCCCCAAGTTAGGCGGAGCAGGCGGCCAGGACCTCGATTCCGGCGGCGCCTGCCCCCCTGAGGGCCCCAGCACAGGTGGCCGCGGTGGCCCCCGTTGTGACTAGGTCGTCGACCAGGCCCACGGCTCCCCGGCAAGAACGAGCGGTGAAGGCCCCCTGGAGGTTGGCCCAGCGCTCCGCCGCGCCGAGCGAGGTCTGATCCGGGCGCTCGGCCGAGCGCCGCAAGAGGGGGACGGCGGGTAGCCCCAGGGCGCGCCCGAGCTGGGTCGCGAGGATCCCGGCGTGATCGAGCCCGCGCCTGCGGTTCTCTCTGGGTCTCCCCGGCACCCAGGTGAGGACGTCCGCCGAGAGACCGGTGGTGGCGACGGCGCGAACGAGGCCCGTCACCAGCGGCTGGACTGCGCCTCGGTCACCTCGAAGCTTGAGATCGAGGACCAGCGACCGAGCGGCGCCCTCGTACGCGAACGCCACTAGCACGCGCTCGGCGCCGGGCACCCTCGGAACGGAGGGCGACCCGAGGGCACGCGCGCAGCCGGGACACAGTCTCTGGCTCGCGACCCCGCAACCCGCGCAGCGATGGGGAGAGGCCATGAGGGCGAAGTCGAGCAGCGACATAGCGTCACGATAGGTGGGGAGTGTGATGAAAACCGCCGAAACGGTCCCGAAGAGCTTGCATGCCCGCGCGAATGACGTTACACAATTGACTGGGTCGCGAGGCGAACCGCCCGGCCCGCTCCGATCGCAAGAACCCGATTCACATATAGATGGCGGAGGCATGTCATGAAGTGGCTAGACACACTGGCTCAATCTGATTCTTCACCCGGTTGGGTGGAAACCGTGGAGGGCTGGTGGGACATCTGGCTGATCCGGACGCCGCTTCGGATCGCCCTGGTACTCCTTGCGGCGTTCGTCCTCATCAGGTTGCTGCGCCGGCTCACCACCAAAGTGGGCGCGAAGGTCTCACAGGAGACCACTCCGATGCGCGCCCTGCAACGCACCGAGACCCTGACCCGCGTCTTGTCATCGGCGGGCATCGTGGTGATCTGGGTGATCAGTGCGTTCTACATCCTGTCCGCCCTCGGCGCGAACCTGGCTCCCCTGCTGGCCTCGGTCGGAATCATCGGTCTGGCCGTTGGTTTCGGGGCCCAGAACCTCGTGCGCGATGTGGTCAGCGGA
>JBOGWV010000140.1:0-6295 GCA_050693975.1 Actinomycetota bacterium | reverse complement strand
CCCATCGCGTCGGCGGGAGAGACGGAGGCGGTCCAGGCGATCGCACGCGCGGTTCGTGGCCCCGTGATCGCCGGTCTGGCGAGAGTGGAACCGGGCGATATCGACAGGGCGGCCGAGGCTGTAGGCCCGGCCGAACGAGCGCGCATTCATACCTTCATCGCCACCAGCGAAGTGCACATGCGCGCCAAGCTGCGCATGACGCCGGACGAGGTGCTGCAAGCCGCGCTCGCCGGCGTCGAGCGAGCGCGCAGTCACGTTGCTGACGTGGAGTTCTCCTGTGAAGACGCGACGCGAAGCGATCCCGAATTCGTCGCGCGCGTGTTCAAGGCCGCGGTGGAGGCCGGCGCGACGACGCTCAACGTTCCCGACACCGTCGGTTACTGCATGCCTCAGGAATACGCCGATCTGTTGACATTTCTCATACACGAGATCGATGCGGACGTCGTTTGGAGTGTGCATACGCACGATGATCTGGGGCTCGCGGTTGCCAACGCTCTCGCAGGCGTCGAGGCGGGGGCCCGTCAGATCGAAGTTGCGGTAAACGGAATCGGAGAGCGCGCCGGAAACTGCTCGCTCGAGGAGGTCGTCATGGCCATCCGCACGCGCGGGCGTAAGGGTGCCGCCACGGGCGTGAACACGACCGAGATCGCTCGCACCTCACGTCTGGTGTCGATGCTCACCGGTTACGCGGTTCCCCCGAACAAGGCCATCGTAGGGGCAAACGCGTTTGCTCACGAAGCCGGGATCCACCAGCACGGAGTCATGACCGAACGCACGACCTACGAGATCATGGATCCGGTCGACGTCGGCCTCGATGGGTCGCGCATCGTGTTGGGCAAGCACTCCGGACGCCACGCGTTCGCGAATGCATTGAAGGAGCTGGGCTTCACGTTGAGCCCCGGGGATGTCCAGAAGGCCTTCAACCGCTTCAAGGAGCTGGCCGACCGGAAGATCCGGATCACCGATGTCGACCTCGAGGCCATCGTCGTCGAGGAGATCGGCTCCGAGGCCGATCAGTACGAACTGGTCTCGATTCAAGTCGCAGGCGGGACTCACCTTTCTCCCACGGCGACCGTGCGGCTCCGGCACGACGGTGAGGTAATCGACGAAAGCGCAATCGGTGACGGGATGATCGACGCCGCCTGCGGTGCAGTCCAGCGGGCCACGGGCATCGAGGCCCGGCTCGAATCCTTCAACGTCTCCAGCGTCACCGGCGGCATCGATGCCCTGGGTGACGTCACGATAGTGCTGGCCGTCGGCGATGGATCGCCCGAGAGCCCGGTTCGCCGGGCGACGGGTCGCGGCGTGTCGACCGACGTCGTGGAGGCCTCGGCGCGCGCCTACCTGTCGGCGGTCAACCGCCTGTTCAGTCTGACTTCCCGCGTCAATGGGCAACAGCGCTCCAAGGTCGTTGTGTGATGGCACAGACGATCACGGAGAGGATCCTCGCGGCTCACGCTGGGAGGGAAGAGGTACGTCCCGGCGAGATAGTGATGTGCCGGGTGGACCTGGCGATGGCGAACGACGTCACGGCTCCCCCCGCGGCGGACGCGTTCAGACGAATGGGCGTTGAGTCGGTATGGGATCGCTCGAAGATCGCGCTGGTCGCATCTCACTTCGTCCCCGCCAAGGACATCGCGTCGGCAAACCTAATGACCCGGATGCGCGCCTTCGCCATCGAGCAGGACATCGAGCATTTCTTCGAGGTGGGGCGCGGAGGCATCGAGCACATCTTGTTGCCCGAAGAGGCGTTGACTCTGCCGGGCGACATCGTCATCGGAGCGGATTCTCACTCCTGCACCTACGGTGCCCTCGGCTGCTTCTCGACCGGGGTCGGCTCGACCGACCTCGCGGCTGTCATGGCGACGGGCGAGATCTGGCTGCGGGTTCCCGAGACGGTCAAGATCGTTTACCGCGGCGCCCCACCCCCCTGGGTGGTCGGCAAGGACCTCATCCTCTCCGTCATAGCGGCGATCGGCGACGATGGCGCGCGCTATATGGCGATGGAGCACACCGGCGACACCATCCCGCATCTGTCGATGGATTCGCGCTTGACGCTCACCAACATGGCCATCGAGGCCGGAGGGAAGTCCGGAATCATCGCGCCCGACCGCCGCACGATCGACTACGTTCACGAACGTCAGGCGGCCACCGGAAGAAACCGCGATTTCCCCGTACTGTCGTCGGATCCCCGTGCCGATTACGCGCGCGAGGTGGCGATCGACGTGGCGTCTCTGGAGCCCATGGTCGCCCGTCCCTCGCTTCCATCTCGGGCTGTACCGGTGGGAGAGGTCGAGCGCGTGAAGGTGGATCAGGTGTTCATCGGCTCGTGCACCAACGCCCGCATCGAGGACCTTCGCATCGCGGCTCACGTGATCGGCGACGAGAGCTTCTCTCCTCAGGTGCGCGTTATGGTCATTCCCGCCACCCAACGAGTGTGGCAGCAGGCGAACGAGGAGGGCTTGCTCGATAGGTTCTCTCGTGCGGGAGCCAGCGTCTCGGCCCCCACCTGCGGTGCGTGCCTCGGAGCGCACATGGGAGTCCTCGGACCGGGCGAGGTCTGCGTGTCGACCTCGAACCGCAATTACGTCGGTCGCATGGGCGACCCCTCGGCTCAGGTGTATCTGGCCAATCCGGCAGTGGCCGCGGCCACCGCCGTGGCGGGCGAGCTGGTACATCCGGCGGAGGTTCGGCCCAACCCGCCGGAGACCGCGCGACCTCTAATGGAGGTGGGTTGATGGGAACCGTGTGGAAGTACGGGGACAGCGTCGACACCGACGTGATCATCCCGGCCCGTTACCTCACCACCACCGACGAGGCCGAATTGGCCAAGCACGCGATGGAGGACCTGGACGAAGCATTTGTTTCCGGCGTGAGTCCCGGCGACGTAGTGGTCGCCGGAGCGAACTTCGGCTGCGGCTCGAGCCGCGAGCACGCGCCCATCGCGCTCAAGGGCACGGGCGTAAGCGCGGTTGTGGCGTCGTCCTTCGCCCGCATCTTCTTTCGCAACGCGATCAACACGGGACTGCCGATCGTCACTTGCCCCGAGGCCGTCGCCGCCACGGACGCAGGCGACGAAGTCGAGGTCGATGTGGCGACCGGGCAGGTTCGCAACCTGACCAAGAACCAGACCTTCGAAGCCGAGGCGTTGCCCGACTTCATCATGGACATCGTCAGGCGCGGCGGACTCGTCGAATGGGTCAAGTCCAGGGTGGGTGCAGACGCGTGAGGAAGCGAGTTGCTGTGCTCCCGGGTGACGGGATCGGCCCCGAGGTGATCAAAGTCGCCCTCGACGAGGTGCCGAACGACTACGACTACGTCGTGATCGAGGCCTCTGCCGATCGCTACCTCGCATCCGGAGCCTTGATCACGGACGAGGAGATCGCAACGATCGCGTCGAGCGACGCGTTGCTCTTCGGCGCCATAGGGGATCCTCGGGTAACCGATGGCGTCCTCGAACGCGGGATCCTTCTGCGCCTCCGGCGCGAGCTCGATCTGTACGTCAACTTGCGCCCCTTTCCGGAGATCGGGGTGACGTTCGTACGAGAGAACTCCGAGGGTCTGTATGCGGGTGTTGGAGAACGAGTCGGTGACGTTGCTCGCGAGGTCAGCGTCAACTCGGTTTCTGCTATCGCGAGGTGCGCGCGCTACGCGTTCGAGTACGCACGGGCCCGCGGCGAACGGCTCACGCTCGTTCACAAGAGGAACGTTCTGGTCCATGCCGGAGGGCTTTGGACCGACGTTGTGAGCGACGTGGCCGGCGACTACCCCGATGTCACCTGGACCTACGAGCACGCCGACGCCTGTGCCTACCACCTCGTCCAGGATGCTTCGAGGTATCAAGTGGTGCTGACCGACAACCTGTTCGGCGACATGTTGAGTGATCTCGCCGCAGGACTCTCCGGGGGTATCGGCAACGCGGCCAGCGCCAACCTCCACCCCGATGCCTCCACGCGGACCGTGCGCTGCCTCGGCCTGTTCGAGCCGGTTCACGGTTCGGCTCCCGACATCGCGGGAACCGGGCTGGCCGATCCAACCGCCGCGCTGCGAGCCACGTGGATGATGGTCGAGGAACTCGACAAGGCCAATAGCGTTAACAGGGAGTCCACGAGCTCATGAGCGCAACCCCTTATTTCACGGTCTGCGGTTACAAGGTCACGAGCGAGCGGATGCACGAGGCGGACACTCAGGTGCAGGCGATCGTCGAGGTGCGCATAGGCCACAACTGCGTTCGCCGGCAGGCAACCGGGGTGGGTCCCGTGCATGCACTCGACAACGCGCTCAGGGCGTGTCTTGCGAACGACTTCCCGGAGCTTGCGGATGTGCGGCTGTCGGACTACCGGGTGTCGGTGGTTGACGCCGGCGACGGAACCGGAGCAGAGGTGCGCGTCCTGATCGAAGCCACGGATGGGCGCGCGCGGTGGGATGCGGGCTGCGTGTCTGCCAACGTGTTGGACGCCTCGTTCGAGGCGTTGTGCTCCACGGCGGTAATGGGCATCATGCGGGCGCGCTCGCAAGTTCCCGCCTGATCGGTAACATCGGTCCCGTGGGCACTCAGATCGTCGCGTATCAAGGAGAGGCCGGCGCCTATTCGGAGGAGGGCGTCATCTCGACGTTTCCCGACGCCGAACACCTGCCGCTGCAGTCCATCCGCAAGGTGTTCGAGTCCGTCGAGGTCGGTAAGGCCGACTACGGGCTCGTTCCGATGGACAACTCGCAAGCAGGAAGCATCAACCAGACTTACGACCTCTTCCTCAAGCACGGCTTGCACGTGGTCGCGGAAACCGTCGTGCGAGTCAATCACTGTCTGATGGCGCTCCCCGGCACCCACATGGACGACCTAGTCGAGGTCATCTCCCATCCGCAGGCGATCGCCCAGAGCGAGGAATTCCTGACCTCTCTCGATGTCTCGGTTCGGGCGGAGTACGACACGGCCGGAGCGGCTAAGAAGATCGTCGATGACAAGCTCGAGCACACCGGCGCAATCGCTTCGAAGCGGGCGGCCGAGTTCTACGGTCTCGACATCCTCGCCGAGCGGATTCAGACCTACCCCGACAACTACACGCGCTTCGGCGGCCTGGCTCGCAACCCCGAGCCGCTGCGGCCGCCCAACAAGTCGTCGCTGGTATTCGGAGTCGGCCACGTCGCCGGATCTCTGTATCGATGCATCGGGGCGTTCGCGGAGCGACACCTGAATCTCAACAAGCTCGAGTCGCGACCCCGTGCCGGGCGTCCCTGGGAGTATGTGTTCTACGTCGACGTCGAGGCGCCGGCCGATGATCCCGCGATGGTCGAGGCTCTGGCCGAGGTCAGCGACCACGCGACCTTCACTCGCCTGCTGGGCACCTACGCCTCGGGAATCGTCCCGCGCTAGCTTCCGGCTGGTGAACCTGTCTTAACCGCACACGGAGCGATAGCCTGTCGAACCAACGATCACGTGGTCTAGGAAACGGACTCCGACCGCGTCGGCCGCCGTCCTCATCAACTTGGTACAGGCAACGTCCTCCGGGCTCGGCGTCGGATCTCCCGAGGGATGGTTGTGGACAACTGCGAACGCCACTCCTCCTGAACTCACCACCGCGCGCAAGACATCGCGAGGCTCGAGCAGACATCTCGTGTTCGTCCCCACCGTGAGTCGCTGAGACTTGATCAACCTGTTGGCCGAATTCAGCACGAGCACTAGGACGGCTTCTCGCGATCCATCCGTTAGCTCGCGACGTGCCACGGCCGCGATGTCTCCGGCACCCCTAATCGCGATGGGTTCCTCGGTCGGCCCCAGGACGGCGCGGCGGCCAAGCTCGAAGGCGGCCACAAGCGCCGAGGCCTTGGCGCTTCCCATAGCGTGGACTCCGACGAATGCATCCAGGGTGGCCTTCTCCAACCCGCCGAGGCCCCCGGTTGCAGCTAAGAGATCGTCGGCGAGCCCGAGCGCGCTTACGCCCGGGCCCCCGCTTCGGAGCACCAGGGCAACGAGCTCGGCATCTGTCAGAGCCCCGGTGCCCAAGCGTTCCAGGCGCTCGCGGGGCCGGTCCCGCTGAGGGACTTCTGCTATCCGACAACCCATAGCTCGACCCCAGAGGAACGATGTGACGGTTCTTGCTGCGTAAAGCTCACGGCGGGCCGCGCTTCGGCCTCGGTGGCGTTAGCTTGCCCGCCTTGCGGTCTCTTTCTGTCTTGGCCTTGTGACACGAATAGCACCTGGGCTCGAGGTTGTCGGTCGACGCCGGGCCGAACGCGACGTGGGGCTCGATGTGATCGTTCTCGTTCCGGAAGTGGTTGCCGCAATCTGAGCACT
>JBOGWV010000139.1:0-1591 GCA_050693975.1 Actinomycetota bacterium | reverse complement strand
CCATTCGGTCCCATTTCCTGATCGCCAGGGCGGCCTCCCGGCACATGGTCAGCCAGGGCTCGGGCGTGATCCTCGCGATCACCGCCACAACCGCCCGTCAGGCCCTCCCCGAAGTCGGATGCACTGGGGTGAGGTTCGACGCCATCGAAGGTCTCTGCCGGCAGTTGGCCTCCGAGCTCGGCCCGAGCGGCATCCGCGTGCTGGCGCTGCGCTCCAGCGGCATCCCCGAGGCCATCCGTGGCTCCGGCCCATTTCCCGATTACGGCACGGGTTCGGGCAGCATGACGCGCCCAGAATTCATCGACTGGGCGCAGAGCAAGACGATGCTGAAGCGGCTGACGTCGTTGAGCGAGTTTGCGAACGTGGCCGCATTCATGGCCTCGGATCAAGCGAGTGCAATGACCGGGAGCGTGGTGAACGTCAATTGCGGAGCTGCATGGGACTAGCTCTGAGTCGGACTTGACACCCTCCAGATTCATGTACGAGTCACTGCAGCTCTTCGGTGAGGTCGGCGAGGAGCTGGTCGCGACGCAATTGAGCTCCTTAAGTCAATTCCTGCTAAGGCTCCCTAAGACAATTTCGTGACCGCCAGCGCCTTTGCAGTGGCTGCGCAGCGAGAGCTCGACTCTCGGGCATCGACTTCGGCCTGGCGATCTGCGATGCACTCGAGCGGCGCGCCTCGAAATGATCCCTGATAACGATGTCGTGAGAGCGCTGCGCTCGTCGACGCGCTTCACCGAGTCCCAGCGAAGACTCACTAGAAACCCGATCTGGTCAGCGCGACGACGGCGGCCATCATCAGGAAAGTGACGCCCGCGTACCGGCTCACCCGCTCACCCAACTGTCCCGTCTTCTCGTAGACCATCAGGGCCGTCAGCACGGCCATCCAGGTCAGGTTTGCTACGCCTACCGCAAACATCAACAGCATCAATGCCCAGCAACATCCGAGGCAGAACAAGCCGTGACGAACTCCGAGCTCGAGGGCCGCACCCGGCCCCCGTCGGTAGTGCCGCACCAGGAAGGGACCCGGATGCCGGCATTCTCGCAGGCAACGATCCTTGAGACTCGAGAACTGGAACAGACCCGCCAGGGTCAGTACCGATGCAGGAAGCAGCCAGGGCCGCGCGGACAACCATGCAGAGGAGTCCTCGAAGCGGTGCAGCAACACGTCGCCTCCGAGGGCCGCGAAGCCGAAGCTCATCCACACCAGCGCGTACCCCGACAAGAAGACGCCCATTAAGCGGCCCTGAGCCGGTTGTGAACCCGAGGTCATCCGGAAGAGCCGGATCATCGGCAGGCTCGTCGGCAGCATCATGGCCACCACCATCGTCTGCCACGACAACCCAAACAGCAGTAGCGCCATCGACAACGGCAGTCCGGCGTCGATCAGACCGTCGTGGTGCACGATCTCGGCCGCCCCGGTGAGCTGCGCGACGACGATCAAGATCCATGAAACCCCGATGGCGAGGGGGATCGCCGGCGGGAGGGACTTCCCGCCGGCGAGGGTACCGATCATGCCGATTCCGCGTGCCTGATGAGGTAGTCGGACTGGATCGCGTTGCGGTCCTCGAACGACCACACCATTCCGAAC
>JBOGWV010000138.1:0-10451 GCA_050693975.1 Actinomycetota bacterium | reverse complement strand
GAAAACTATGATTCGGCGATGTCCACCGCCGTCTTCTTTCATGCTCACCCCGACGACGAGGCCATCGCAACCGGAGGGACCATGGCCCTGATGGCCGACGCGGGTCACCGCGTGGTGCTGGTCTGCGCGACGCGAGGCGAGCAGGGAACGCCCCAGCCCGGCGTGCTGGCCGAGGACGAAGTGCTGTGGAAGCGGCGCGAGACGGAGCTCGCGGAGGCCTGCCGGATCCTGGGCGTGGCGCGCTTCGAGCTTCTCGGCTACGCCGACTCAGGAATGATGGGCGAGCCGACCAACGACGATCCCGCAAGCTTCTGGAGGGCCGACCTCGAGGAGGCGGCCGCTCGACTCGCTCAGATCCTTGTCGAAGAGAAGGCCGACATCGTGACCGTCTACGACGCCGACGGCACCTACGGTCACCCCGACCACATCCAGGTACATCGCGTCGGCATGCGCGCGGCCGAGCTTGCCGGTACGAAGCGTGTGTTCATCTCAACCATCAACCGGGACTACTTCAAAGAGCTGTTCGCGCACGCAAGCGAATTCGGGATGGAGGTGCCGGACGACATTCGTGAGTCCATAGACACCATGGGGGTTCCGGCCTCGGTGATCACCACGGCCGTCGACGTCACCGGTTACCTCGGCGTCAAGCAGGCGGCGATGAGAGCGCACGCGTCTCAGATCGGCGAGGACTCACCGTTTCTTGGAATGCCGCCCGAGGCCGCCGCCGCGGTCTGGGGCGTGGAGTTCTACGTGCGAGTCGGGACGGAGCCGGCCGCCGAGCTCGAAACCTCGCTGCTCGACTGACGGGTACTCGACCTCCCGCCGGCTACTCCTTGGAGGTGGGCAGGCCCGCGTTGTTCCACGCGCTCATCCCTCCGATGACGTTGTGAACCTGCTCGTGCCCGCGCGCCCGCAAGAGGCTGGAGACAACCGCCGAGCGATAGCCGCTCCCGCAGATCACCGCGGTGGGCCGCGACGCGTCCAGCTCACCGAGGCGCTCGGGCAGCTCGGCTCCGGTTATGAAGCGAGCTCCTGGAATGTGCCCGTCCGCCCACTCGGCAGGCTGGCGCACGTCGAGGACCTCGACCTCGCCGGCATCGAGCCGGCTCTTGAGGTCCCTCACCGCGATCTCGTCGATCATCTCGACCGGCTCGCCGCTGGTTCGCCATGCTTGCATCCCACCCGACAGCCATCCCACGGGTAGCTCGTAGCCGGTTCGCAACAGCTGCCAGGTCGCCTCCCACACATCCCCCGGCTCGTCGAGAACGAGAATGATCCTGGCTTCCTCGTCAAGCACGGTCCCCGCCCAGGTCGAGAAACTCGTCGACAGTCCGACGTTGAGCGCGCCGGGGATGTGCCCGCCCGCAAAGCCCTCCGGAGAGCGCGCGTCCAGCACCACGGCGCCATCCGACATCAGGCCGGCCACCTCGTGGGGTTTGAGAGCGGGTGGCTCGCGCAACACCCCCAGGAGCTCGGGACCGGCGAGGTTCTGAGATCGCATTCGCCGCCAGTAAGGGGGCACGGCCGGCAGGTTGTCGATCCGTATGCACTCGTCGACGAACTCCTCGGAAGTCGACACGCGCGCCAGCACCGCATTGGTCTTGCGCTCGTAACCCACCGTCGTCGACAGGCGGCTTCCGATGTTGCCGCCGCACAGAGAGCCGGAAACGTGTGTGGGCCAGACCTCGACATGATCGGGCAGTCTCCACAAGATCTTCTCTTGAATCGTGTGGCAGAAGTCGCGCGCCGCGCTGCGCGCTTCCTCCGGGCCTCCCATCAGATCCGGTCTTGCGAGGTCGCCGACGAGCAAGGCGCCGCCGGACAGGAACAGGGACGGCTCATCGCCCGAGCTGCGGTCGTACACCAGCAAGCTCACGTGCTCGGGCGTATGCCCGGGAGTGTGCAACACCTCGAACGCGACGTCGCCCATCTCGATCATCTCGCCGTCCTTGATGCGGCGGTGATCGTAGCCGAGCCGCGCCTCGTGATAGCCGAGGAGCTCGACGTCGGAGCGCGCCGCAACCTCGCAGATCCCGCTCAGATAGTCGTTGTGCCCATGCGTGTCCAGGGCATAGCTGATCCGGAGGCCCTGATCCCTCGCCGCCGCGTAATAGCCGGCGACGTCTCGCTGCGCGTCCAGCACCAGAGACCGTCCCGTCCTCTCGTCACCCACCAGGTAGGAGGCATGGCCGAGGCTGGGTAGATAGAACTGTTTGAAGATCACCATTGATCCCTTCCGGCTCCGTCGAGCCTGAAACCTCTAACGCCTGGCCGCTCTGGTGCGATCGACGAGATCCCTCAACCTCTGAGAACGCTCAACTCGATACTCCGCCGGATCGGTTAGTGATTGCAACGAGCCTGGGAGAGAAAGCAAGGTAGCCGCGCAGCGGCGACGGATCGATTCGAGAGGTTCGCGACCATCGAGGCGTTTGCCTCCGGCCATCACCTTCGTCAGGAGCGGCCTGGCGCCGGCGGGGGTCTCGTCCTCGAGAGCGATGAGGTCATGGTCGATGACGCCGTCGCGCTCGTGGCGCCACACCTGTTTGCATCCCGGCAGCGTCACCTTTCCGGCCGACAGCTTGATCTTGGGGCCTCCCGAGTCCGCCACGAGCTTGTATACCCCGCCGAGCGACGGGGCGTCACCGCTCACCCCCAACTGCGTACCCACTCCGAACGCGTCGACGGGGATGCCCTCGGTCACCAGTTGGGCGATCCGGTGCTCGTCGAGATCGCCGGACAAGAAAATCTCCGTCTCGACCAGCCCCGCGTCGTCGAGGATCTTTCGCACCGAGCGCGCGAGGTCGGCGACGTCGCCGGAATCGATACGCACCCCCCTCAACTGAACGCCTTCAGGGGCGAGCTCGGTCGCCACTCTCGCCGCTCGCCGGGCTCCCTCTTCGACATCGAAGGTGTCGATGAGCAGCACGGCTCGATCGGGAAAGTCCCGGGCGAACGCCCTGAACGCCTCGATCTCGCCGTCGAAAGCCATGATGTAGGAGTGAGCCATCGTGCCGCTTAGGGGAATCCCATAAGTCCGGCCGGCCAGCACGTTGGAGGTCGCGCTCGCTCCCCCGACGTAGGCCGCGCGTGCGGCCTTGAGTGCGGCATCCGCTCCGTGGTCCCGTCGCAAGGAGAAGTCAACAAAGCTCCGGTCGGCGCAGGCGAGAGCCACGCGCGCGGCCTTGGACGCGATCATCGTCTGAAACACGATGCAGTTCAGAAGGAAGCTCTCCACGATCTGGGCCTCGACCAGGGGCGCGGTTACCCGAAGCAGCGGCTCACCGTCGAAGACGGCCTCACCCTCGGCCATGGCATGAACATCGCCCGTGAACCGCAGCCCGCCGAGATAACCGAGGAAGTCGTCGTCGAACATCTCGAGTGAGCGCAGGTACTCGATGGAATCCTCGTCGAAGTGGAGCTTCTCGAGGTAGTCAAGCGCCTGATGCAGTCCGCACGAGATGAGGAAGTTGCGCTCGGGAGGAAGCTGCCGGACGAACAGATCGAAGGTCGAACGTCCCTTCATCGAACGGCGGAAGTAGCTCGCCGCCATCGTCAACTCGTAGAGGTCGGTCAGCAGCGCCGCGTTGGTGGAGTCGACCCAGGTCACTCGATGGTTCCTCCGGCCGCGCGCACCTGCTCGATGGCTCGTTCATCGTCTCCCGCCTCGAGGTTGACGCCTCTTACGCCCGTGGAGAGCACGGTGGTCTCGAAACCATTGTCCAGAGCATCGATCGCGGTTTCCATCACGCAGTAGTCGGTGGCCAGGCCCGCCACTGCAACGCGCTCGATCGCGTTCTCGCGCAGGAGGTCGACCAGCGGCGTGGGGTGCGCCTCGGCCGTCGTGGGGTGACGCTCGGTGAAGCCCGAGTATCCATCGTTACCCGTGGCTCCCTTGCGCACGATGTCGCCGGCGACGGTGAGCTCGGGATGGAACTCCGCACCCCAGGTGTCCATGACGCAGTGCACCGGCCAGATACCTCCGTCCTTGGCGAAGTGCGGCGTCGAGGCCGGGTGCCAGTCCTGCGTGTAGACGACCAGTGCCCCTGCTGTCTTGGCACGTTCGATCTCGCTATTGATCACGTCCAGGACTGCCTCGCCATCGGTGACGTAAAGGCTGCCACGCTGGTCGGCAAAGTCATTCTGGACGTCGACAACGAGCAGAGCCGTCCTGTCGTCGTAGTTCACCTGACTCACCTCCTGCGAGATGAGTCTTTCACGACCCACCGCCCGAGGCGGTTCCGGCTCGCTAGCGGTCTGCGAGCTCCTCGTGAATGCGGATCACATCGTCGAGTGCGTCGAAGAACGCTTCGAGCGCCTGGACGTCGAAATGAGTGCCCTTGCCGTCGCGCATGATGTCGAGCGCTTGCCCCAAAGGGAGTGCGCTCCTGTAAACGCGGTCGGTGGTGAGCGCGTCGAAGACGTCGGCAACCGCCACGATGCGGCCCTCGAAAGGGATGTCAGAACCCGACAACCCATTCGGGTATCCCGCACCGTCAATGCGCTCGTGATGACTGAGGGCGATGATGGCCGCCAGATCGAGCAGTTCGGAGTTCGAACCCGACAGGATTCGCCAGCCGATCTCGCAATGTCTCTGCATCACCGCTCTTTCCTCGGGCGTGAGCTCGCCGGGCTTCTGCAGGATGCTGTCGGGGATTCCGAGCTTGCCGATGTCGTGCATCTGACTCGCTATGCGGATGAGTTCGCCTCGTTCGGAGTCCACTCCCAATTTGTGAGCCAGCAGCGCGCTGTACCGGCTCATGCGTTGAATATGCCGGCCCGTCTCGTCGTCGCGGAACTCCGCCGCGATCGAGAGGCGTCGAACGGTCTCGGCGCGCGACCGTCGAAGGTCCTCTTGCGTTGACTCCAGGTCGCGAATCGCGTTCCACAGTTCGGCGGTTCGCTCCTTGACCATCTGTTCCAGCCGCTGCTGCTGGCCACGATTTTCGATCTCGAGCGAGCGACGGAGCAACGCGTTGTTGACGTTGATCAGGATCTCGTTGGATTCGAACGGTTTGATGATGTAGCCGTAGGCCCCAAGCGCCAGCGCCGAGGTCGCCAGCGCGGTGTCGTCCAGTCCGGTGACCATGACGGTAGCAAGCTCCGGATACTTGTTCGAGGAGTTGCGAATTAGATCAAGTCCCGACTGGCCGGGCATGTCGATGTCCGTCAGCAGGAGGTCGAACTCCTCCTTGGCCAGCATCGCCTCGGCCTCGGCTGCGCCTCCCGCCACCTCACATGAGTAGCCGCTTCGCTCCAAGAGGCGCGCGATAAGTCGTCGCACCGCGTCCTCGTCGTCCACGACAAGAATCCGGGGCAGGTCGTCTCCAGAGTGCGCCACCTATTTCATCCTCAAACTCGCCCAGCCTTCTCCGCCGCAGAAAAGGGGCGCCCGATCGGGCGCCCCTTCAGTATGCCGCCTTTGGACGGTGTTACTCGGAGAACATGTCGTTGGGGTTCTGCGCAACGATCGCGCCGGCCAGGGCCGAAGCGGTCATCGGCATGTGCTCTTTCGCAGCGGCGTACAGCTTGTCGAACACCTTGGGATCGCCCGCAATGACTGCGTCCACGGCCTCGACGAGACTGTTCACGTGCATCTGCAGTGCTTCGGCGGTGGCGTCGGCGGGAAGCTCTCCACCGGTCGCCTCCTCGAGGAAGGCACCGAAGTCGGCGCGGTATTCATCGAGGTCCTTAGCCGCCTGCTGCTGCATCTTGCTGTCCTTCGTCAGCCCACCAACGGTGTAGTCGACGAAGAATCCGATGTGCGCTCTCCACTGCTCGAGGAACGCATCCCCGGCCTCGGGACCGTAGACCGACTCGATTGCAGCGGCTAGGTCCTGCGAGTTCTGGTCGAGTGTTGCCGCCGCAGCCTTGAACTGCGGCGAGCTCGGGTCCTTAGTGAGGACGGCCTGCTCGATGGCGATACCCGCCAGGAACACGTGGCTGTCGAGAAGATCCGTCAGACCGGACTGCAGCTCGGAAGCCGGAGCGTTGGGATCACCGTCGAACTGGTCCGGCATCTGCGCGGAGATGGCTCCCGCAAGAGCCGCTGCCGTCATCGGCATGTGCTCGTGCGCCGCCACGTAGAGCGCATCGAAAGCCTTGGCGTCCCCGGCGATGACCGCGTCGATAGCCTCGATGAGGCTGTCGACGTGCATATGCAGTGCGTCGGCGGTCGCGTCAGCGGAGAGCTCTCCACCGGTCGCCTTCTCGATGAAGGCACCGAAGTCGGCGCGGTATTCATCGAGGTCTTTGGCAGCCTGCTGCTGCATCTTCTTATCGTTGGTCAGCCCGCCGATCGTGTAGTCGACGAAGAAGCCGATGTGCGCTCTCCACTGCTTGAGGAACGCATCCCCGGCCTCGGCGCCGTAGACCGACTCGATCGCAGCGGCGAGGTCCTGCGAGTTCTGGTCGAGTGTTGTCGCGGCAGCCTTGAACTGCGGTGAGTTCGGGTCCTTCGTGAGGACGGCTTGCTCGACGGCGATGCCGGCTAGATAGACATGAGAGTCGAGTAGGTCGGTAAGCGTCTGACGAAGCTTTGCGGAGCCGGTGTCGACGCTCGGCGCCCCCGCCTCTTGTGTTTCCATACCCGAGTCTTCGCTGCTGTCGGTATCCTGTGCACCGGTGTCGGTACCCTCGTCGGTGCCTGAACCGCCACCACATGCCGCGCCCACGAGCGCAAATGCGAGGACGACTCCGATTAGCCTCAGCGATAGAGACTTCTTGGTCCTCATGAAACTCCTTTCGCAATGTTGCTTGGGGGTGTTGTGGGGGGTTCGCAGCAAACGACCACTTTGGATGTATTCGCCCAAAGATTTCTCGCCGGGAGGGCACTAGCGAACGATCACCTCGGCCGTCATGGCGGCGTGGATCTCGCAGTAATAGGCGTAGGTGCCGGGTTCGTCGAACGTGAACGAGAAGGCATCTCCCCGGTCCGGCAGCGCTCTATCGAAGGTCCCGTCGGGTTGGGCCTTGTTGTCCTTGGTCACTCCGGGAACGCCCTGCTCTTTCTGCTGCCCGCTCGTAACCGTGTGATCCACTCCGTCGTCCTGGTTGACCCAGGTGACCTCGGTTCCTGCGTCGACCTCGATAGTTGGGGGGGTGTATGCGAGACCTCTCAGCACCACCCCGTTGGTCTCGCCTGAAGCTTGGGAGTCACTTCTTGATTGCACGGAATTGGCACCGCAGGCCGCACCCAGCCACGCGACGCAAAACAGGAGCGCGGTGACGAGAACTCGAGTCTGAGATTTGTTTGCGTTCATGAGGCGGGTTCGGACCCCGCGGCACATCGGATTGAGCTAGCGGACTACGAGTCCTCCATCGCAAGATCGATGTCCGCCGGGGCGGCCGGAGGAACCAGGCCTCTCGCGGCAAGGCGGGCGGCCGCGGCCGAGGTGAAGCGCGAGCCGCGCTCTGCTGCCCAGTGACCCTGGCGACACAACCGCGCGCATGCGTAGGTAGCACCGATACCCAGCGCAAGCGGCCTGGCTTCGGCCTGGGCGCGCTGCATGTCGTCGGCCGTCTCGTTCGATCGTTTCGCAAGCTCCGCTACCGCTTCGAGCACCGAGCGCGCGGTCTCGCCGGACGTGGGGTCGTCGGCGAGATCCTCTACCAGAGACCGGGCATCGCCGAGCAGCACAGCAAGAGCGCTGGACCTGTGTTCGGCCCGGAGGGCGTCGAGGGACAGGACGTTGGTCGTCCCCTCCCAAATCGGAATCACGTGAGTGTTGCGCACCAGCGCGGGGATCGAGGAATCCTCGCAGTAGCCGACCCCGCCGATGGCCTCCATCGCCTCGGTGACACCCGCAATCGACCATCGGGCGGTTGTCAGTTTGGTCACCGGAGTCAGACCACGGAGCAGCGCGACCTCGTCGGTTGTGGCGAGCCCATGCTCGAGGCGTCCGGTCAGCTCGCAACAACGGAGCACCAGGGCAAGAGACGCGGCGTAGTCCACGGCCAGGTCGGTGAGCGTGGACAGGTGGGCGGGCATCGTGTGAAGCGGGCGACCGAAGACCTCTCGCACTCGGGCGTAAGCGCGCGCCCACGCGAGACCCCGGCCGAGCGCACTCGACGCCCCGAGCGAGTTGTGGATGCGCGTGAGGTTCAGCATGGTGGCGATGCGCTTGACTCCGGTCCCGGCCACAGGCT
Source organism: Actinomycetota bacterium (assembly GCA_050693975.1). Classification (GTDB taxonomy): domain Bacteria; phylum Actinomycetota; class CADDZG01; order CADDZG01; family WHSQ01; genus WHSV01. The sequence goes on along the minus strand of JBOGWV010000138.1, from coordinate 2,306 downwards.
CGCCCACCGGTTGAGCAATGGCCCCCTGCAACTCGAGCTCGGCGGTGGGCAGCGCGCGCGTGCCCAACTTGTCTTTAAGGCGCCTGACCAGGATGGCGTTGCGATCTCCGTCGTCGAGAAAGCGATGAACCCTGAACAGAGCGAGCCCGGCCGAGCCCTCCGGCGCGCCCTCGAGCCTGGCAAGCGTCAGGGCCATCTCCGAGGTCGTCGCCGAGGTGAACCACTTGGTTCCGTAGAGGCGCCACGTTCCCTGGTCGTCGCGGCGCGCCACGGTTCCGGTGCGCCCGACGTCGGAGCCGCCTGCCGTTTCCGTCATCCACTGGCCGCTGGTCCAGGCACGGCCGGGGTCGCGCGTCGTGAGTCGGTCGATGATGTCGCTCTCGGTGCCGTCTCCGTGTGCCATCAGCGTGCGAGCGGCTCCGTCGGTCATCGCGATCGGACACGAGGCGAGAGCGGACGAAGGACCCCACAGCGATAGCACGCCGGCCCACACGATCCTGGCCTTGTCCCCGTACGGAGAGGACTCGTAGGGAAGCGCGGTGACTCCGGCTTCCACGCCGATTCGCCCCAGCGTCTTCCACGCGTCGGACACCTCGATGTCGTCGACGCGCTTGCCCCACGGCGAGTAGGCGACGTGGACCGGAGGCTCCTGCTCGGCGCGCGCTGCCAGTGCAAGCGTGGCCGGTTCGGTGGCGACGCGCCCGAGCCGTGCGAGCTCGGGTTGCGCGGTTGCGAACAGGTCATCCCCAAGGTGGAAGGCGAGGCCCTCCTTGAGAATCCGATCCGAGGTCCACGCGTCCGGCAGGACCGGCGCAGTCTGCAGAAAGTCCGTCATTTCCGTAGCTTATGCTCCCGCCCTATGAACGCCGTGAACGATCCCGCAGCGACGGTGAAGTCAAGGGCGATCGACGTCAGAGGGCTTCGGAAGTCGTACAGGAGCGTCGAGGCGCTGAGCGGCATCGACCTACACGTGGACACCGGAGAGGTGTTCGCGTTGCTCGGTCCGAACGGTGCCGGAAAGACCACTGTGGTTGAGATCCTCGAGGGCTATCGCAAGAGGGACGCGGGTGACGTCGACGTTCTCGGCCACGATCCTCAGCGCGCAGAACGATCCCTGAAAGAGCGGATCGGAATCGTGCTTCAGGAAACGAGCGTCGATCGTTTCTACACCGTGCGCGAGGTAGTCGAACTTTACGGGGGCTACTACCCCAACCCACTGCCGGTCGACGAAGTCATCGAGGTGGTTGGGCTCACCGAGAAACGCGACGAGCGAATCAAACGGCTGTCCGGCGGTCAACAGCGCCGGCTCGACGTCGCGCTCGGACTTGCGGGCGATCCTGAGTTGCTGTTCCTCGACGAACCGACGACCGGATTCGACCCGGGCGCTCGGCGCAACGCGTGGCAGATGATCAGGAACCTCCAGGCTCTCGGCAAAACCATTCTCCTCACCACCCACTACCTGGACGAGGCGCAGAACCTGGCGGATCGCGTGGCCGTGATCGTGAAGGGACGGATCGTGGCGGAGGGCCCCCCGGGGGCCATAGGGGGCCGGGACATCGCGGGAACGCGCATCTCGTTCTCACTCCCGAGCAACAGCCCGCAACTCACTCCCGAGCTGATGCAGTCATTTACGCTGGCGGGCGACAAGCTCGTCGCGGAAACGGACAAGCCGACGCGTCTGCTGCACGAGCTGACCGGGTGGGCCCTCCACAACCAGTTGGACCTGCTGTCCCTGGACGTCTCCCGCCCGACCCTGGAGGACGTCTACCTCCAGCTCGCAAGAGAGGGCCGCCGATGAGCAGGCCGGGACTTGTGCTGCGCCAGGCCCGTTTCGAGAACAAGGCCTTCTGGCGCAATCCCGCGGCCGCCTTCTTCACGTTCGCCTTCCCGCTGCTGTTTCTCGTCATCTTCTCGACGCTGCTTGGAGGAGGAACCAGCCCCTCGCCCACGGGAGAGGAGATCGAAAGCACGACCTATTTCATCCCGGCCATCCTCTCCTTCTCGGTGGTCACCGCGTGCTTCACCAATATCGCGATAGGCATCTCGTTCTCGCGCGACGAGGGAATTCTCAAACGCGTGCGGGGAACGCCTTGTCCGGGCTGGGTCTATCTCGCGGGGCGCGTGCTGCACGCGACCTTCATCACGCTGATCCTCGTTGTGATCGTGCTCCTCTTCGGGCTCGTCTTCTACGGTGTGGACATCCCCCTCGAGACGTTTCCGGCCTTCTTTCTGACGCTCATCGTGGGAGCGGCGGCGTTCTGCGCGTTGGGGCTGGCAGCTACCTGCGCCGTCCCGAACGCCGAAGC
>JBOGWV010000137.1:0-13210 GCA_050693975.1 Actinomycetota bacterium | reverse complement strand
CCTCGAGCGGCTGGGTGAACTCGCCCTTGCGACCCTTGACGATGGGGGCGAGCACCTGGAACCTGGTGCCCTCGGGCAGCTCGAGGACCTGGTCGACGATCTGCTCCGGAGTCTGCCTGGCGATGGGCCGGCCGCAGATGTGACAGTGAGGGCGACCGATCCGCGCCCACAGCAGCCTCATGTAGTCGTAGATCTCGGTGATCGTGCCCACCGTCGAGCGGGGGTTCTTGGGCGCCGACTTCTGGTCGATCGAGATGGCCGGGCTCAACCCCTCGATGAAGTCGACGTCCGGCTTGTCCATCTGCCCGAGGAACTGGCGAGCGTAGGAGCTCAGGGACTCGACGTAGCGCCGCTGACCCTCGGCGTAGACCGTGTCGAAGGCGAGCGACGACTTCCCGGAGCCGGAGATCCCGCAGAACACGACCAGCGCGTCGCGGGGTAGCTCGAGGTTGACGTTCCTGAGGTTGTGCTCGCGGGCCCCTCTAACTACGAGATTCCCGCTATTCGAGGTGGTCTGAGGCATGGGCACCCAAGGGTAAACGACGCGTGTGTAACTCTGGTTTCCAGCTTCGCGCCCCTGGCCGCCGCTCGCCCGGCGGATCGGCAAGAAATCCTGGAAACCGCCTACGCGCCTCGCCCAGTAGCACCTGCCAAGCGGTCGGCTCGAGTTGCTAGAGCGTCGGCTTCACTGTCATGGCGAAGATCACCACGATCAGGACCACCAACTCGATGCGCGACAACAGGAACAACTTCTCGAGGTTGCTCTGCACCTCGGCGTCCTCCGGGCCTCGCTCCTCGATCATCTTGCCCGTCTTGCCGGAGGTCGGTCCGAGGAAAAAGGCACCGTTGACGAACGAGTAACCGAAGCCGGCGAGGCCCATCACGATCCACAAATCCCCGAAGCTCCACGCATCCAGCACCATGAAGATCCCCACGATCAGAATCAGCAGGGACGCAGGAGTGAAAATCCTCGTGCCGATCCATTCGACTTCTCGCGCGAACCGCGCCATCTGCACGGGATCGTCGGCCTTCTGCAGCCTCGACCCCATTACCTGCAGGGTGACCGCCCCACCGACCCAGACGACCGCCATGAGGACGTGGATGAACAGCAAGTACTCGTACATCGGGCTCCCTTCTGTCTTTGTGTGTCACGAGCACCCTAGTTGCTCGCCTTGCCCGCGCAAAGGATCTTCCTTGAAATCCCCCAGAGGGTAGGTTCAGTCCATGACCGACTACGCTCGTTATCGCAGCGAATTTCCGATCCTCGAAGAGCGCACCTACCTGATCTCCGCGTCGCTCGGCCCCCTCTCGAATCGCGCCCGCCGGGCCGCCGAGGAGCACCTCGATCTGTGGCAGAGGCTGGGACCCGAGGAGCTGTGGTTCGCCCACGGGATGCCGAAGCTCGAACAGTGCCGCGATCAGTTCAGCCAGATCATCGGAGCCGATCCCGACGAGGTCGCGATCGTGCCCTCGGTCTCCTCCGGACTCTCGTCGGTCGCTTCCTGCCTCGACTACGACGCACGCAACAAGATCGTGGCGACCGACATGGACTTCCCCACCAATCACTACGTGTGGCGGGCCCAGCAGCGCCGCGGCGCAAAGCTCGATGTCGTGAGCTCGAGCGACGACATCACGATCGACGCGGCCGATGTCGTCGACCGCATCGACGAGCAGACCGCGATGGTCAACACCAACCGCGTGCTGTTCGAATCGTCCTGGATCATGGACGTGGCACCGATTGTCGCCGCCGCGCACGCGGCTGGCTCCTACGTCGTCGTGGACGACTTTCACGGGAGCGGCATCGTCCCGCTCGACGTGCACGAGCTGGGCGTGGACTTCCTGTTATCGGGAGCGCTGAAATGGCTCATGGGCGGTCAGGGGATCGCCTTCTTGTACTGCCGGCGAGACCTCATCGAGAAGATGCAACCGCTGACCGTCGGGTGGTTTGGGACCAAGAAACCCTTCGACTTCGACCGTTCGGGGCTCGACCTCCGTGATGACGCGCGCCGCTTCGAAACCGGCACCTACACGCTGCCGCAAGCATGGACCGCGGCCGCGGGGATGGAGATGATCCTCGAGGTCGGGGTCGCCAACATCCGGGCCCGCAACCAGGAGCTCACCTCTCTCGTGATCGAGTACGCCGACAAGGCGGGGCTGGAACTGCTCTCGCCCCGGGCCGACGACCGGCGAGGTGGCCTCGTCCGCGTTCGGGTTCCGGGTGGGCGCTCCAACGCCGAGTCCATCCTGCATGAGCTGTTTCGTCGCAACGTCGTCCTGGATAAGCGCGGCGACGCGCTTCGTATCTCCCCTCATTTCTTCTCGACCGAGGAGGACGTCGAGCGCTGCTTCGAGGAGCTCGCCAAACTTGTCTGAGGAGTCCCTCGAGGTCGATCCGCACGAGAATCCGGCCGGCTGGCCGGCTCAAGTCATCCCGATGGTGGCCCGGGCACTGACCTGCCATTATGCGTCGCTGACCCCGGCCGGTCGGCCGATCACATGGCCGGTGACGCCGTACGTCAACGACGACCGGCGCAGCATCGACGTCTCGACCGGCCTGGTGTATCCCGCGAAGGCCGAGCGCGCCCGCGCCAATCCCAACGTCGCGCTGCTGTTCACCGACGCGGTTGGGTTGACCCTCAAAGCGCCGCCCACCGTGCTCGTGCTGGGCAGGGCGGCCGTGCTCGATGCCGACCTTCAGGCGAACACGGACCGCTACGTCAAGCGCTCGTTCCGCAAGATTCCGGCCGCGCTGCGGCAGGTTCCCTGGCCGCTGCTCCGCGCGCAGGCTTGGTACCTGACGCGGATTTGGATCGAGGTCACGCCGCTGCGAATCTACTGGTGGCAGCACGATCGGCTCGACCAGGAACCGCGCTCGTGGGGTGCTCCCGCCGACGCGCGCCCGAAGGCCTCGGACCCGCGGCCCCCCGGTCGCTCCCGCGGGCCATGGCAGACCGTCGACACCAACTGGCGGCAGCGGGCGGCTCACGCCATCGGGCGCATCGGCAACCCGGTGCTCACCTTCGTCCACGATGGCCTGCCCGTTCCCGTCCCGGCAATCGACCTGAGAGCGGCTCCAGATGGCTTCTTCGTCCGACTTCCGGAGGGCCTGCCGTTCGTTCCCGATGGTCCGGTCTGCATTACCTTCCAGACCCACGCCGAGAAGTTCGTGGGGCAGGACAACGCCGCTTTCGTCGGCACGATTCAACCGAGCGGCAGCGAGGGGGCCGGGAGACACAAGGAAAGCCGCGGCACCTGGCATGTCTCGGTCGAGCGACGCCTCGGCGATTTCACCCTCCCCGGCGGCCGCGTGCGGCGCATGTGCTCGTTTCTGGGCTACAGGCGCGCACTCAACCCGAGGCTCGAGTCCGAGTGCCAACGAAGGAACCAGACGGTGCCCGCCATCCGTCATCCCAGGAACCTGTGAACCGATCGGGGGGAAGATCCGTCACCCGAACACGCCATAGGTTACGCACCGGACGAAACGCACCACGCCCCCGGAAAAATCACGCGTTGGTCACAACTAATTCGCGGTTTGCGAAACCTTTATTGCTGCTCGTGCGTCATAGTGAATACAGACAAGAATTCTTCGGCTCATTTGCCACCAAGCCCCCGGACCCGCGACCGGGGGCTTGGCTTTTTGGACTGGCCTCGTCTCCTCTACGCCACCAGGGTCCACCGTCCGCCCCTCCACCTCCATGCCGTGGTCGCGGTGCGAAGGAGCATCCAGACCGTCGCCCCGGCTGCTAGCCCCGCGGTCCCCCACCCCAACTCCACGGCCAGCAACGAGATCGCGGCGTAGGCGAGCGACGACGCCACCATGGACTTGGCCAGAAAGCGCGTGTCGCTGGCCCCGATCAGGATTCCGTCCAACGTGAAGGCCAGCGCGCTCAGTGGCTGAACCGCAGCGAGCCACGCTATGAGGGCCGCCGCGGCCACCACCACCGACTCGTCGCTGCTGAAGGCGGCGGCCAAGACATCCCGTAGCAGGAAGAGAATCAGGGCGATTCCGACTCCGACCAGGAGGCCCCATTCCATGAGGCGGGCGCTCACCTCCCTTGCCTCGCCACGCGCCTCCGCACCGAGATGCTTCCCGACCAGGGCCTGCGCTGCGATCGCAACCGAGTCGAGCACGAGCGACAGAAATAGGAATAGCTGCATAGTGATCTGCCACGCGCCGAGCGAGCCGAGGCCCATGCGCGCGGCGACCGACGTTGCCAGGGTCATTGCCCCCAACAGGGATCCGGTTCGCACGACCAGGTCGGCGCCAATTCGCAAAAGGCCCGTCGCCACCTGGCGATCGAACCGCCACCCGACCCCGCCACGGGTTAGGCGCGGCATCAGCACGACTAGGAACCCGGCCGCGGCCAGGTACTGGCCGATCACCGTGGCCCACGCCGCGCCCTGGACGCCCATTCCCGCGGGGTAGATCAGGACGTAGTCGAGCACGACGTTGATCGCCGCGCCGCCGACCGCGATGAACATCGGAATGCGCGTGTCCTGCTCGCCGCGCAGCCATCCGTGACCAACCTGCGCAATCAGTACCGCCGAGGCCGACAGCACCCGGATGCGTAGATACGATTCGGACATCTGTTCGAATCCGGGCCCCGCTCCCAACAGCCGCACCACGGGCCCTGCGAACAGGACCCCCACCAGCGTCACGCAGACCCCGATCGAGACGGCCATGAGCAAGGCCTGGACTCCGATGCGGGCTGCACCCACCTCGTCCCCGGCGCCGACGAAACGAGCTACGCGCGGCGTTACTCCGTAGGCCAGAAAGCTGAACAGCCAGAAAGAAGCCGTGAACGCGGCCGAACCGACCGCGACCGCCCCCAGCTCCTCGGCCCCGAGGTTGCCCACGAACGCGGTATCGGTTAGCGAATAGAGCGGGTCGGCCGCGAGCGCGGCGAGAGCTGGTAGCGCCAGCGCCAGAATCGTCCTGTCGTCGGGATGGCGTCCCGGCAGATGCCAGCGGGCCCGTCTGGACAGTCGCTTAGCGGGCGGTGGCGACACGCACCGACTCGAAGGAATGCAGGTCGCTCGACTTGCCCGCGCGCAGAACCTGCGATTCGAGGGCGTGATGCCCAAGCATGGCGGGAAGACGAGCCGTCTCCCGCATTAGGGCATCGAGATCGATGCCGGTGTCGATGCGCATCTCGTGGAGCATATGCACGAGATCCTCGGTAGAGACGTTGCCCGTTGCTCCCGGCGCGAAGGGACAGCCGCCGATGCCTCCCAGGGACGAGTCGAAGCGGTCGATGCCCGCCTGCAACCCCGCAAGTGCATTGGCGAGCGCCATGCCGCGGGTGTTGTGGAGGTGGAGCCCCAGCGCCAGGTCCGGGTGCTCGTCCCGTACGGCCTCGCAGGTCATTCGCACGTCGCGTGGGTTCGTCATCCCGGTGGTGTCGGCGAGGTTCACCAGCACGACTCCCCTTTCGACCAGAGAGCCGACGATGCGCAGCAATTGATCGAGTTCGACCGGGCCCTCGAAGGGACACGCGAAGGAGGTCGCTATCCCGGCTCCCAGGATCACCGTGGAGTCGCGTCGCCGGACGAAATCACACACCTCGAGCAGTTGAGCCAGCGACTCGTCGACGGAACGGTTCAAATTTGCGCGGTTGTGGCTCTCGCTCGCGGACAACACAAGATGCATTTCATCAACCCCCGCATCCACTGCGCGCTCTGCTCCCTTGAGGTTGGGAATCAGCGCGCTGAGAGTCACATCCGGCCGGCGATCGACCGAGGACAAGAGCTCACCTGCGTCTTGCATCTGGGGAACCACTTTCGGGTGCACGAACGAGGTCACCTCGATCGAGGCCACCCCGGCCTTCATGAGCCCGTGGATAAGCGAGCGTTTGTCCTCGGTCGAAACGAATCTCGGTTCGTCCTGAAATCCGTCGCGCGTCACGACCTCGGTTATGACCACGCGCTGGGGAATCCTCTCGGGCATCAGACGATCCCTTCTTCTTTCAATACCTCCAACTCGGGCGGGTCGAGCCCCAGAATGCCGCGGTAGACCTCGTCGTTGTGCTCGCCGAGTTGGGGACCGCACCACTTGAGCGATCCGGGTTGATGATCCAGGCGCGGCACCACGCCGGGGAAGCGAACCGTCTCCGCGCGGCCCGGCTCGACCTCGATTTCGCGCTCCTGGAGCATGTCGCGCGCCTCGAAATGTGGGTCTTTGACGATGTCGGCCGCGTCGTAAATGGGACCGGCGGGGACCGAGGAGCGCACCATCACATCCATAACCTCATCGAGAGTTCGCTCGGAGGTCCACGCCTCGATCACCTGATCGAGCATCTCTTGGTGCCTCGATCTACCGGGGTTGTCCTGTAGCTCGGGATCGTCTGCGAGATCGGGTCGGTCAACCGCGCGCATCAGCCTGGGAAAGATGGCATCGCCGTTCCCCCCGATCACCACCCAGCGTTCATCCCGGCACCGATAGGTGTTCGACGGCGCAATGCCCGGCAGTGAGTTCCCCGTTCGTTCGCGTACGACGCCGTAGCCGTCGTACTCCGGCACGACGCCCTCGAGCAGCGCAAACACAGCTTCGTACAGCGCCACGTCGACCACCTCTCCGCGCCGCTCCTCCGACCGATCCTCGAGGCGACCCCGCTCGCGGTTCAGGAGCGACATCAGGGCCCCAATGACTCCGAACAACCCGGCAACGGTGTCGCCCAGGCTCACGCCGACTCGGGTCGGAGGGAGGCCCGGGTATCCGGTGAGGTTGCGGATGCCGCCCAAGGCCTCGGCGATGCCACCGAAACCGGGGCGGTCTCTGTAGGGGCCGCTCTGCCCGTAGCCAGAGATGCGCACCACGACGAGATCCGGATTGACCTTCCGCAGATCCTCGGGGCCGAGGCTCCACTTCTCGAGTGTGCCCGGACGAAAGTTCTCGAGGACCACGTCGACCTTCTCCGCAAGACGCAGGGCCAGTTCCTGTCCTCGCGGCTGCCCAAGGTCCAGCGTGATCGACTTCTTGTTGCGACCGAGCGTGTACCACAGCAGGGAGTTGTCGCCCCGAAAGAGTCGCCAGCGCCGAAGTTCGTCACCGCTGTGGGGACGCTCCACCTTGATGACCTCGGCGCCGAACTCCGCAAAGATCTTGGCCCCCGACGGAGCCGCTATCAGATTTCCGAGCTCGAGCACGCGGTAGCCCTCAAGCGGTCCGGTCACGTGCGCGCGGCCTCCTTTTCCCGGCCCTGTCGCTCGCCGCCCTGGTCGGTGACGAAGGGCAGCAACCCGCCCGAGAGAACCACTAGCAGGTCGCGGCGGGACAGGTCGTGGCGCGCCACCATCCCCTCCCCCGTCGTGAGGTTCCTCAGCTCAAGCGGCCCGGTACTGTCGCCCGGCGCGGGCACGCCCAACGAGATCAGCTGAGACTTGATTCCATCGAGCTCGATCTCGTCACCGGGCTCGGCTCTTCCCGACTCCAGCAACAGAGGGACGACCCCCCAGTTGACGAGGTTCGTGCGATGGATGCGGGCGAACGACCGAGCCAGCACAACCCGTACACCCAAATGCCGCGGCGCCATCGCCGAGTTCTCACGCGACGAACCCTGCCCGTAGTTGTCTCCGGCCACGATCGCCGCGCCCTCGGTTTCCTTGCAGCGCGTCACGAACCCCTCATCGAGCCCGGCGAACGTATACGACGCCATCTCGGGTAACTCAGTCATCGAGGCCAGCGCCTCCGGACTGGCGGGAGAGATGTCGTCGGTCGTGATGTCGTCGCCGAACACTCCCGCGACGCGCACCGTCAGCGATTCGGGGAGAGGCTCGAGGTTCGGCATCGCCTTCATCTCCGGAGTTACGGGCAGCTCGATCGCATCCGCCTTGTCCTCGGAAGCCGGCGCAATGATGTCGTTGTCGCTGAATTCGTAACGCTGAGGCAGCATCGCCTCGGGCGCGGTTACCCCGCTCTGTTGCCCCGCCCACTCGGCCGGGTCACCGAGATGGCCGGTTATGGCGGCGACCGCGGCCACGAGAGGAGAGGCGAGGTAAACGCGGTCATCCTTCAACCCGCTCCGACCCGAGAAGTTGCGGTTGAACGCACGCACGCTGACCGCCCCCGGAGCGGGCAGGTGCACCTGCCCGATGCACGGCCCGCAGGTTGCCTCCGAGATGATCGCTCCCGCCGCGGTTAGCGGCCCGACGAATCCGTCGTTCGCCAGAAGCTCGAGCGCCTGACGAGAAGACGGGTTGATGATGAGATCGACGCCCGGCGCGACGCTCCTGCCGGTCATCAACTCGGCTACCTGCCGCAGGTCCGTGTAGGAGCCGTTCGTACAACTTCCCACGAGCACCTGATCGACCTGGACGTCGACGAGCTCGCGCGCGGTCATGACCTTGTCGGGCATGCTCGGGCACGCCACCAGCGAATCAACGGAGTCGAGATCCACCTCGATGACCTCCGCATAGCTTTCCTCGGCGCCCGCCGCAAGCGGCTGGAAGTCCTCCACGCGCCCGGCGCGGTCCAGGTAGTCCCTCGTCACCTCGTCGCTGGGAAAGATTCCGGTGGTTGCGCCGAGCTCGGTGCACATGTTGGTAATCGTCGCTCGCTGTGGGACCGACAGACCGGCGATGCCGGGGCCGATGAACTCGAAGACCCGGCCGACGCCACCCTTGACCGATAGCCGTCGAAGGAGCTCGAGGATGACGTCCTTTGCGGTGACCCAGGGGCGCAGGGCGCCGGTCAGCTTCACGGCGATGACACGTGGAGCCTGAGCGCGCCAGGGCGCGCCGGCCAGGGCCATGGTGACGTCGAGGCCCCCGGCTCCGGCCGCGAACATCCCGATCCCGCCCGCGGTTGGTGTATGGCTGTCCGATCCCAGAAGCAGCTTCCCCGGCGCGGCAAAGCGCTCGAGATGCACCTGGTGGCAAATGCCGCTTCCCGGCCGACTGAAGTACGCGCCGAACTTGGCCGCCGCGTTCCTGATGAGCCGATGATCTCTCATCATGCGCGGGTCCACCTGGAACACGTTGTGGTCCGCATAGGCAACGGCCACCTTGGTTTGCACGCGCTTGATCCCCATGGCCGCGAACTGCAGAAACACAAGTCCACCCAGCGCGTCATGCGTGAGCACCTGATCGACCTTGACCGCCATTGAGCCGCCGGGATCGAGAGCGCCATCCGCGAGGCGGCTGCGGAGAATCTGGTGCGTCATCGAGCGCCGCATTAACGCCCTCCTCGCCAGCGAGCCCGGCTCCTCACTCTACGAATTCGTTGGTGTAGGTATTGGTGACGTCGATGTCGGCACTCTCGACCTCGTCGAGCGACAACGAGAGCACCTCGTGCACGGCCTCCGGACCCGCTTCCTCCATCACACCATCGGTGGAGAAGGTCTCGAGGCTCGCCTCCATTCCCGCCTTGTAGATCTCGGGTTCGCCTCCGACGAACTCCTCAGGCATCTCGGCCATGATCTCCTCTACTGAATGAGAGTCGATGTACTCGAGGGCTTTCGTAATGGCTCGTGCCATCTTCTCGGCCGTCTCGGGATTGGCTTCGATCCACTCCGACGTCGAGTAGAGAACAGAGGCCGGATACGAATCCACCTCGAAGGCCTCCTCGACGCCTTCCTGAGTGCTCGTGTCCGCGAGGATCTCCAGCTCGCCCGCGCGATCTTCGAGGGCGGAGGGGGCCGGCTCGACCATGACGCCGGCGTCGACCTTGCCCTTCTCCATCGCGGCGACCGCGGTCGATGTCGTCCCTATGGCGGTCACACTGGCAGCCTCGGGCGCCAGGTCGTTCTTCGACAGCAAGTACTTGAGAAACAGGTCGGTAGACGAACCCGGCGCCGAGACGCCGACGGTCTTACCGTCGAGGTCCGCCGGCGAGTCGATCTCGTCCTCGTGTCCCGGGGCGACTATGAGTTTGAGCCCGGGATACTGAAGCATCGTGACGAAGGACTTGAGCTCCTTGCCCTTGGCGGCCATCTGGATGGTGTGGTCGTAGAACCCGGAGACCACGTCGGCCGAACCTCCGAGCAGCGACTGCAGCGCTTCGGATCCTCCTTCGAAGTCCTCGATGGAGACATCGAGTCCCTCTTCCTCGTAGTAGCCGAGCTCCTGCGCCAGCGTGGTGGGCAGGTACACCATTGCGGCCTGTCCACCTACCGCGATGGTTACCGCTCCAGTTTCGTCTCCACCACCGGCACCCTCGCCTCCTGAGCCGGGCGCCTCCCTGCAGGCCGCGGCAAGCACCACGAGCGCCAGCGACGCCACGATGGCCATTAGCTTCTTACTTCCGTGCGATCTCACGACGAATACCCCCGTTCGGTTTGTGCGGACAAGTACGTCAAGAGACTTGTAACGCGCTGCCCGTCTCGTCGGGCTTCCAGCGCAGGAGTCGGCGCTCGATGCGGTTGACGACGTAGTCGACCACCAGGACCACGAGCATCAACACGATCATTCCGGCGAACACCGCGGTGGTGTCGAACACACCCTCCGCTTGCGAGATGACGTAACCGATACCTCGGGAAGAGCCCAGGTATTCACCGACAACAGCGCCCACGATCGCGAACCCGACACTGGTGTGGAGACTGGAAAAGATCCACGTCAGCGCGCTCGGTATGAAGACATGCCGGAGCAATTGCCGCTCCGACGCCCCCAGCATGCGGGCGTTGTGGATGAGCACCGGGTCGACCTCACGCACCCCTCGATACGTGTTGAAGAACACGATGAAGAAAACGATCGTGACCCCCAGCGCGACCTTGGACCAGATACCCAGACCGAACCACAGCAGAAGGACGGGGGCCAGGACCACTCGAGGCAGCGCGTTGAGCATGTGGACGTAAGGCTCGAACAGCCTTGCCAGGAACGGCACCCGGGCGAACAGAAAGCCGACGACCACACCGAGGAACACCCCGATGGCGAAGGCCAGAAGTGCTTCCTGCATGGTGATAGCCAGGTGCGTCCAGATGTAGCCCGATGCGATCCACTCGCCTATCTGGTCGATCACGTCGCTGGGCTTGCTCACGAAGAACGGATCGATGAGTCCGAGCGCGGCCGACATCTGCCACAGCGCAAGGATCGCGACCCCAACCAACAGCTGCCAAACGATCATCGGGATCCCGCGCCGAGAAGGTGCGACCACCGCGGTGGCCGAAGTCTCCCTGCTCACCCCTGAGGCGTCCGCCGTCGCCCGTGCCGGCCGCCTCGGTGCTCGCTCAGACGAGGCTTGGCTGACTCTGGTCATAGCTCTTGAGCACCTCTTCTCTCAGGGTCTCCCAGATGGTCTTGTAGAGGTCGATAAAGCCGGCGTCCGTCCGGATATCCATGAGGTCGCGCGGCCGCTCGAGGTCAACGTGGTATCGACCCACCACGGTGCTCGCGGGCCCCGCCGACAAGACGACGACTTCGTCCGAGAGTGCTATCGCCTCCTCTAGATCGTGCGTCACGAACAGCACCGTCTTCCTCGACGCAGACCAGATGCGAAGCAGCTCGGCCTCCATCATCTGGCGGGTCTGCACGTCCAGGGCACTGAAGGGCTCATCCATCAACAGAATGTCCGGATCGATGATCCAGTTCTGAGCGATCGCCGCGCGCTTACGCATGCCTCCGCTCAACTGGTAGGGATAGTGATCGGCGAAGCCGCCGAGCCCCACGCGGGTAAGCCACTCCTCCGCTTGGGGGCGCGCCTCCGAGGCGTTCTGGTTGCGAAGCGAGGGGCCGAGCAGCACGTTGTCGAGCACCGTCTTCCAGGGCAGCAGCGCATCGGATTGAAAGATGTAGGCGGCGCGATCGTTGATGCCGTTCAGCGGCTGACCGAATACGTCGATCGAACCCTCACTCAAGGCCGCCAGACCCGCAGCCATGTTCAGGATCGTCGACTTTCCGCAACCACTCGGGCCAACGATGGCCACGAAGGTTCCCTCGGTTACATCGAGGGTTATCCCCTCGACCGCGGTGTAGACGTCGCCGCTCGGTGTTGCGAACAGCTTCGCGACGTCCTGCAGGCTCACTGCTATCTGCTGTGAGCTTCCTGCCATACGGTTTCCCCCCTTTGGGCGTCGTGGCCCAAGACCCTCGACAGCTCCCGAGCGCCTTCTTTGACGATGGCGCTCCAAAGCTCCTGCTCTTCAAGCTGAAATCGTTGTCTGGGTCCGGCGATGCCAATGGCCGCAACCACCACGCCGCGGGCGTCGAAAACCGGGGCGCTTATGGACGCGGCACTGGGATCGCGTTCGCCGGTGCTCGTTGCCACCCCGGTCGCCCGCACCTGTCGGAGGTCCTCGTCCAGCACGTCTGGATCGGTGAGCGTCTGAGGCGTGTAAGCGACCAGCCCCTGCGCTTTGAGGTCCTGGTAGACGGCGTTGTCGAAGGCGAGGAAGACCTTGCCCGCGGAACCCGCGCCGAGTGGCATGACCTTGCCCACGTGCAGTTGTCTGATGACCGAATGCCGCGATTGGTCCATCGCGACGCAGGTGCGCTGCAGAGAATCACGCACGTAGAGACAGGCGGTCTCTCCCGTTGCCTCTCTGAGACGGGCGAGTACCGGAGCGGCATCGGTGATGACATCGTGACCCGAGGGAACGAGAGACGCCCAGTGCAGCAGGTTGATGCCCGGTCTGTAGAGGTCTCCGACGCGATCTAGAAACCCCTCCCTGACGAGCGATTGCAGGAGCCGCAAACAGGTGCTCGCGGGGAGCTGGGAGCCCCTCTGGATCTGCTGGAAGGTGAGCCGCGGTCCCTCGTCGGCGAAGCAGTCCAGGACCCGGCGGGCCTTGCGGAGCACCAGGATCGGCTTGCCTCCGCCCGGAGCGGTACTGCGCTCGGTTGTGGTCCTCTCCTGCCGCTGAGGCAATTGAGCCTCCCGATATGCCCGTCATGTGGCTTTTCACTATGTAGGGGACCACACCACATAGTGGAACACAAGCGGAGCAACCCTCGCAGAAGGTACGAATGGGACGGGGGGGCCGACGCTGAGTAGGGGGCTAGCCGACGTCGCGCAGCTCGCGCTTGAGATCGTTGATCTCGTCGCGGATGCGCGCCGCGTATTCGAAGCGGAGATCCTCGGCGGCCTGATGCATCTCCTCTTCGAGCTGGAGGATCAGACGCTTGAGATCATCCGGGCTGCCCCCGAAGGGATCGCTGCGCCGGCTCTTCGACTTGCTCGGCACCGTCTCCTGACGCTCTCGTCCGAACAGGAGGATGTCAGAGACCGCCTTACGAATGGAGGTGGGGTTGATGCCGTTGGCCTCGTTGTAGGCGAGCT
>JBOGWV010000136.1:0-4675 GCA_050693975.1 Actinomycetota bacterium | reverse complement strand
CGCGCCCGGCCTCGACACGTTCGATGTCCGCGATCAGCGCTTCGACGTACGGCGCGTGCAGCGCGTCGAGCCCCTCGTAGGTGTTGAAGTCGCAGTAGTGGCAGCGGTGTCGGCAGAAGGGGATGTGTACGTACACGCCGAATCCGGGATCGGCGAGCCAGCGTCCGCTGCGATCGAGCGCGAGGGCCGGGTTGGTAATCACGAGCCGTCTCCGTCCGAGTCGACGCGCAGGGCCTCGATGAACGCGGTCTGGGGCACCTCGACAGTGCCGATCTGCTTCATGCGCCGCTTTCCCTCTTTCTGTCGCTCGAGCAGCTTGCGCTTGCGGGTGATGTCTCCTCCGTAGCACTTCGCGGTGACGTCCTTTCGTTTCGCCTTGACCGTCTCGCGTGCGATGACGCGCGAGCCGATCGCCGCCTGGATCGGGACGTCGAACAACTGCCTTGGAATGAGCTTGCGCAGGCGCTCGGTCATCGTCTTGCCGTAGTCGTAGGCCTTGTCGCGGTGCACGATCGTCGAGAAGGCATCGACCGGTTGTTGGTTCAACAGCACGTCGACGCGCACCAGCTTGCTCGGCTTCATTCCCGCGGGCTCGTAGTCGAGCGACGCGTAGCCCTTGGTCAGAGACTTCAGCTGATCGTAGAAGTCGAAGATGATCTCACCGAGCGGCATCTGGTAACGGATCTCGACGCGCTCGGTCGAGAGGTAGTGCATGTCCTTGAGTTCGCCGCGCCGCCCCTGGCACAACTGCATCACCGTGCCGGTGTAGTCGGACGGGGTCACCACCATGACGTCGACGTAAGGCTCGTTCACCGTCTCGATCTTCGCGGGGTCGGGCATGTCGGTCGGGTTGTGCACCTCGAGCGTGTCGCCGCCCATGACCTCGACCTCGTAGCCGACACTGGGAGCGGTCGCTATCAGCGATAGGTCGAACTCGCGCTCGAGGCGCTCGCGCACGATCTCCATGTGAAGCAAGCCCAGGAACCCGCAGCGAAAGCCAAAACCGAGTGCGGTCGACGACTCCGGTTCGTACACGAGCGAGGTGTCGTTGAGCTTGAGCTTGTCGAGCGCGTCGCGCAGCAGTGGGAAGTCATCGCCCTCGACCGGATAGATCCCCGCGAACACCATGGGCTTTGGCTCCCGGTAGCCGGGAAGCGGCTCGGTGGCCCTTCGGTCGCGCGCGGTCACCGTGTCGCCTACCTTGGCGAGGCGAACCTCCTTCATCCCGGAGATCAGATATCCGACCTCGCCGGTCTCTAGCTCGTCGATCGGACGCGCCTCGGGCGCCATGATGCCGATCTCGTCGGCCTCCACCTCGACGCCCGTCGCCATGAAGGCGATCTCCTGGCGCGAGCGGAGCCGGCCGTCGACGACGCGGATATAGGCGATGACTCCCCGATAGGAGTCGTAGATCGAGTCGAACACCAGCGCCCGCATCGGCGCGCTTTCATTCCCCTTGGGGGGCGGAACCTTCTTCACGATGTCCTCGAGCAGCGCGTCGACGCCCTCACCGGTCTTTGCCGAGATCCGATGCACGTCGGCGATGTCACAGCCGATCAGCTGAGCCAGCTCCTCCGCGTACTTGTCGGGCTGCGCCGCGGGAAGGTCGATCTTGTTGAGAATCGGGATGATCTCGAGGCCGGCGTCGACGGCGAGATAGAGGTTGGTGAGCGTCTGGGCCTCGATGCCCTGGGCCGCGTCCACCAGCAGCAGGACGCCGTCGCAGGCCGCCAGCGAGCGCGACACCTCGTAACCGAAGTCCACGTGACCCGGCGTGTCGATGAGGTTGATCTGGTAGTGCTCGCCGTCCTCCGCCTTGTAGTTCATCTGTACGGCGGCGGCCTTGATGGTGATGCCGCGCTCGCGCTCGAGGTCCATGCGGTCCAGGTACTGGGCGCGCATGTCACGGGCGCCGACGGTCCCGGTCAGCTGAAGGAGGCGGTCCGAGAGCGTCGACTTGCCGTGGTCGATGTGGGCGATGACGGCGATCGCCCGCTGGTGTTGCTGATCCATGGACGCAAGATATCGCCCCTGTTGGGCTCTGATATCGTTGGCGGTCGCAAGCTCCCCATTTCGAACAGACAGGTGTAGCTACGCATGGCCAACATCAAGAGTCAGATCAAGCGCAATCGTCAGAGCGAATCCGCTCGTCAGCGCAACAAGGCGGCCCGTTCCACGCTGAGGACCAAGACCAAGCGGTTCGAGGAGGCGGTCTCCTCCGGCGACAGCGAGCAGGCTGCCGAGGCCTACGCGGAGATCGCCAGGGCCTACGACAAGGCCGCGTCCAAGGGCATCATCCACCGCAACAAGGCCGCCAACAAGAAGTCCCGGCTGGCCAAGCGCCTCACCTCCGACAGCTAGCCGCCAAGTCGCTGCGCTCGTTGGCGCGGGAACCCCCGAGGTGTCGGGACCGTCCAACCCAGCATGAAGTGCACGGCCCCAGTCGCTCTTGCCCTCGTGTTGACGCTCGCGGTTGCGGCCTGTGACGACAACACGCCGACTCATGGTGACCCCGGGCCCCCGAAATCTCTCCTCACCTATCAACGCAGCGGGGGCTTTGCCGGTCTAAATCAGAGGCTCGAGGTTCTCGCCGACGGGACGGCCACCCTCGAGGGCACCGGCGGCAAGTCCAGCGAGTTCGAAGTCTCCGACGAGCACGTGCGCCGGCTAACCGACACGCTCGAGGACATCGACTGGGCGCGCGCCGCCGACGAACCTGAGAACACGGTGTGTGCGGACTGCTTCATCTACGACATCGCCTACGAGGGTCGCCGCGTCTCCACGCCGGCGATAGGCAACTCCGGGCGCGAGCTGAGGGATCTGCTGTCGCTCCTCAACGCCATCATCGCGGAGAGCTAGGCGCGGCCGGCGATGATGCGAGCGACCGCCTCCTCTAGAGGCACCTGAGGTAGCGGAGCATCGCCCTTCATCTCGACGTCGGTCGCGGACAGCACCCCCATGGCCGAGATGAGCTCGTCCGGCCGGTAGGTCCGAGCTTGGGCGAGCAGCCGCTCGGCTCGCCAGTCGGGCATCCCGAAGTGACTTCCGGCCTCCTTGGTGGATTCGAAGCCATGCGCCTGCAACAGTCTGCGCACGTGGTTGGACAGCGCACCGAACAGCACCAGCGGCGGCTCGCCCTGATCGAGCAGACGACGGAGCGTCCCCATGGCGTCGGCGAGCCTGCGCTCGCCCACCGCATCGGTGAACGCGTAGATTCGCTCGTCGGCGAGCCGCGCGAACGCGGCGCGCACCTGGCCGGCGCCAACCTGGGCTCCGGTACCCAGTTGCGTTGCAAGCTGTCCAAGAGCTCCGTCCAGGTCCCGCAACTCGTTGCCGACCGAGTCGATGAGTGCCCACGCGGCGCGGTCATCGACCCTCAGCTTGTGGTCCTTGCCCCGTTGCTTGATCCAGGACGCCAACCGGCGGCCCCTGGGAGCATCGAGCGACACCGTCTTGCCCGCGCGTTTGGCGAGATCGGTGAGCTTGGCGTTGCGGCCGGCGGCGATCGCAACGAGCACCGACGTCTCCGAAGGCGATTCGAGGTAGCGCTCGAGCGCCTCGAGATGCTCCTTACGGAGATCCTGAGCCGCGGTAACGATGACCACCCGGATGCCTCCGAGCAGCGACGCGGTCTCGAGCGACTCGATGATGTGCTGCGCGGGCTGGCTCGCGTCGACCACGACCTCGGAGAGCGGATCGGCGTCTACCTCGGCCCTGATCTTGTCGAGCGCCTCACCCGCGAGAAACTCCTCGCCGGTCAACAGGTAGAAGGGTTCGGCCATCTTCGGGTCTCCAGTGCTCAGCTCTCAGACAGGCCCATGCGATAGACGACCCCGTCGCCTTCCTTCAGCAACACGTACTCGCCGCCCTCGTCTCGCAGGGCCGACCACTCGGCCCCCATCCACGCCTCCGCCTCCTCCTTGGAGTCAAACGGCTCGGTGACGCGCAGATCCTTCCCGGCGCCATCCTGGAGCGTCCACGTGAAGTCGGCCATGGCTCGCACATTACTTGGCCGTCTCGACGGGTTCTCGCTCCGAGGCCATGGGGTCCGAGCGCAACGTGGCGAGCGCGGCGACTGCCACCAGCGCGCCCAGCGGCCAGCCCCACCCCTCGGGCACCTGGAGGGAAGCCCCCGACCACCCCCCGGTCGTGCGCCCCACCGCCAGGATCCAGATGACGAACGGCTCGGCGAGCCTGGCGCAGACCGAACCGGCCGCCGGCCAGATCGCGCCGGTCGTCGCGGCCCCCAGGCCGAGCACGGTTGCCGGCGCGACCGCGGGAGCCGCGAGCAGGTTCGCAATGGGCGCCACCACGGAGAGTTGCCCGAAGACGCCGACCAGCACCGGCGCCACCGCCACCTGGGCCGCGAGCGTCACCGCAAGTGCGAGCGCGATCGGGCGAGGGCATCTCCTCATCCGGCGCGACAAAGGTCCCGCGAACAGCACGATGCCGGCGGTGGCCGCAGCGGAGAGATGAAGCCCCACCGAGAAAACGAGTCCGGGACGCAGCGCAAGCACCACGATCAGCGCAAGCCCCAAAGCGTGCAGAGGCTCGGTGCGCCGCCCTGCTCCCAAAGCCAGCAGCGCGATGCCGCCCATGGTTGCGGCGCGCAGCACCGAGGCCTCCGGTCCCACGACCAGCACGTAGAGGCCGAGGGCTACCGCGCATACGAGGA
>JBOGWV010000135.1:0-6001 GCA_050693975.1 Actinomycetota bacterium | reverse complement strand
GCAACCGTGAAACCGGACCGCGTCATCACACCCCACTCGTGGCCATGCCCGCGCGCTGCGGCCCAGATTCCCTGAAGCCTCGCAAACGATCCGAACTGACGGTAGTAGAAGTTCTCAAGGATCGATGCGACGAACACAGCCCCCAGGTCGCGCCACCGTGAGTACCGATGAAAGAACAGGTCCTCGACCAAGAGGGCCGCCGCGGAGAGCAGGAGTGCATAAGCAAATGCCACCGCGGCGAACAGAAGCGCAAACGAGGCGTCGACGAGTCCGAATGCTAGTCCCACGAGGATGGCGAACAATCCAACGAGCTCGACGAGCGGCGATAAGAGCTCGAAGAGCAAGAAGAACGGCACGACCACCAGTCCGATGCGGCCGTAGCGAGGCCTGAAGATCATCTTCCGGTGCTTGAAGAGGATCTCCGCGAGCCCCCGCGACCAGCGTCGTCGTTGCCGGCCGAGGACGGCCCAGGTGCTGGGCACCTCCGTCCAGCAAACAGGGTCAGGGACAAACACGATCCTGTAGTCGCGCCCTTGTTCCCGGCAGAGGCGATGGGCCCTAAACACGAGCTCGGCATCCTCGCCGATGGTCTCGGGGTCGAGTCCACCGAGCTCAACGATGAGGTCGCGCCGGAATAGCCCGAAGGCACCTGAGATGACGACCAGCCCGTTCAGTCTGGACCAGCCCGCCCGGCCCAAGAAGAAGGCGCGCAAGTACTCCACTATCTGGATGCGCGCCAACCAAGCCTTGGGCATCCTGATGTCCGTGACTCGACCTCGCTCTACCGTGGAGCCGTTGGCGACGCGGATCACCCCTCCGGTGGCGATTACACGGACGGGGTCATCCACGAACGGCTTCGCCACTCTTAGCAAGGCGCTCTCCTCCAACAGCGCGTCCGCGTCGATCATGCACACCAGAGGAAACTGTGCTGCGTTGATACCTACGTTGAGCGCATCTGTCTTGGTGCCGGCTCCAACCTTGCGAACCACCACCAGAGGCTGGCCGTGACGAGGCACGTGCGTCGAGAGCACATCACCAATCGCGGGGACCTCGTCGGTTGCGGCGCGGGGGATTTCGACCAGGTCGAAAGTGTTGGCGAGCACGTCGAAGGTGTGGTCGCTGGAGCCGTCGTCCACAACCACAACCTCGAAGCGCGGATAACGCAGGGCGAGCAACGAACGAACGCTTTCTTCGATCCCCCTTTCCTCGTTGTGCGCAGGCACGATCACCGAGACGGGAGGCGTCAGTGGGTTTGCGAAGATGTCCTCGTGTCCCGCGAACTCCACTCGCCGCAAGTGGCTCAAGACGTCGGCCGTGGCCGCGATCAGCAGGACCAGGTAGGACGTGTTGAGCACGAGGAAGTACCCGATGACGATCCAGTCGAACGTAACGAGGACGGCCGCGATGGAGTCGCTCATGTCGCGACTTAGCGCGCCCGCGAAATGCGGTCTGCCCGAGCCAGCGCGTCGAGCGCCAGGGCCCGGTGCGCGTAGGCCGCCGCGCCGGGCCCGCTGCGGGCCTCCGCCTCCAGGGCCGCGGTTCCCTGGGACCCAACGGCGACCAGCCCGTTAGCGGCTGCCAACTGCACCCGATGGTCGGGCCGTCTCAAGGCGGCGCGCAGTGCGGGAATCTCGTCTCCGACGCCGATTCGTCCGAGCGCCTCGGCAGCCTCAGCCCGGACGGCACTGGGCAGGTCCTCTGCCAAGCACGACACCAGAGGACCGCACGCCCTGGTCGACCCGATCTCTCCCAGTGCCCGCGCTGCGGCGACGCGCACCTCGGGAACCTCTTCTCGACCGAGTAGCTTGATGACATCGTCCACGGCCTCTAGGACCCCTAATTTGCCCACGACCTCGGCTGCAACTGCCCGTGTCGCCGGAAGGCGCCCCCGCAGACCGGCACAGACCTGTTGGGCGCCCCCAGCTCGGCCGAGTCGCAGCAGCGACATGGCCACCGGCCCCGCGGGAAGGGGACGAGGCGCGTCGAGGACGGCCAGGAGGTCGGGAATTGCGGTGGCGTCGCCGAGTCTTCCCAGTGCCCGAGCCGCCACGATGCGCACCTCGAAGATCCGGTCGTCGAGCAGCCGGATCACCTCCGGCAGAGCACGTGCGCTCCTCGCCGACCCGAGAAACTCGGCGGCGCGCGCCCGTCCCACCGCTCCCATCCGGCGGGTCCTTCGACGTGCAGCTTCGATCGCGCCCCTGGCTTCGAGCAAAGCCACCACTGCAGCGCTTGCCTCGCCTCTGATTTTCGGTAGGAACTGGACGGCGAGCGATTCCAGCACCCGGCCCTCGTATCGACTAAGCCCGTCGAAGGCGGATGCGATGGTCCCTTCCCCCCCGATGAGATCCAACAGCCGAGGGCGCAGTTCGCTTTCGATCCTGCGGCGGCGTCGCGCCCTGAGCTCCCGAATCGCCTTGGCCAGGGTGATGGCAGCGGCCAGCGCCACGAGCAAGGCGAGCATCATGCCGAGCACTACCGCAAGGACCGAGCCTGCGATCATCGCCTACCTCGCGCGTGCGAGAACGGCCTGAACCCGATTGATCAGCTCCCGGGGGCTGAAGGGTTTGATGATGTAATCGTCGGCCCCCACACCGAAGCCCCTGTCCACGTCTGCCTCCTGGGCCTTGGCGGTAAGCATTATCACCGGCACGGAAGCCGTACTCGGCTCTGCCCGCATGCGCCGGCAGACTTCGATGCCGTCGAGTCGAGGCATCATGACGTCGAGCAACACGATGTCGGGAGCGACTTCCGATGTCGCCTCGAGCCCCGCCTGTCCATCCTGCCGCGTGTGGACCTCGAAGCCCGCCTGAGCGAGCTTGCGGGCGATGAGTTCGCGGACGTCGGGATCATCCTCGACCACGAGCACGGTGCTCATCGCTTTGCCACCTTCAGTCGCATTTGGTCGCCGCCCCTTTTCGGTGCCCGCGCCTGTCCTAAACTCGGACGATGTCGTCCTTTTCCGGATGAATCACCATAAGCATAGTTGGGTTGTGACATTGGCGACACTCATTTGACCGATAACCGGGGCGTGCAGCCGGCGACGGAACCTTTCGCCCGAGAGGGCGTGCTGCGGCGTGTGGCTCCCTTTGCGCTGGTCGCGGGCGCGACGACCGTCGCAGCTGCGTTGAGCTTCACGCCGGGACACGGAGCCGAGGTCGCGGTAGCCGGCGCCCTCACCGGGCTGCTTACGGCGGTCGCGGTCCGGGCGCAGTGGGATCGCCTTCCCCGATGGACTCAGGCGATCGTGCCCATCGCCTACTACGTGGTTGTGGCGCTGCTCCGCGACGCCACCGGCGCGGGGCGGACTCCCTATACCGCACTGGTGTTTCTTCCAGTCGTCTGGTTCGCGCTGTACGGCAGCCGCTTCGAGGTGGGGCTGGCGCTGCTCACACAGGCGGCGACGCTGGCAGCTCCAGTTGCCTTGTTCGGGGGGCCGCAATATCCACCGATCGAACTGCAGCGCGCGGGCTTGTCGGTGTCGATGGCGGCCTTCATAGGCCTGGTGGTCCACGGTCTGGTGGCGAACCTGAGAGAAAGCGCCGACGAGGTCGCCCGACAGGCGGAGAGCATCAAGGCGGCGGAGGCTCAGGCCCGGGAGTCGCGTGACTTGCTTGCCGGGGTGCTGGAGGCCGCGACCGAATACTCGATCATCGGAACCGACCCCAATGGACTCATAACCGTCTTCAACGAGGGCGCCTCTCGGATGCTCGGATATTCCGCCGAGGAGATGGTCGGACTTCATACGCCCGAGCTGATCCACGATCCCGAGGAGGTGGTCCGGCGCGCGAACGCGCTCGGGATTCGGCCCGGGTTGGAGGTCTTCGTCGCCGCGGCGCGGAGCGGCCGGCCGGTGACGAGCGATTGGACCTACCTCCGCAAGAGCGGTGAACGGCTGAGGGTGGCACTCACCATTACGGCCACTCGCGGCGCGGGAGAGGTGCCGAGCGGATTCATCTGGATCGCAACCGATGTCACCGACCAGCGCCGGGCCGAGGCAGAGGTCCGCGACCGGGCCGAACGGGGAAGCCTGATCAACGAGATGATCGGCGAGGTCCGTCAGGATCTCGATCCCTCGAGCATCATGCGGCGCGCGGTTACCGCCCTGGGCGAGGTCACATCGGCCGATCGGTGTCTCATCCGACTGGCATCGGAGGGAGATATCGGCGGTGTCACCGAGCAGTGGGTGCGCGAGGGGATTGCGCCCATCGATCCTGAGATTGCGCTGCCGGAGCCACTGGCCCGGCTCGGCGAGCAGAGCATTCGCGAAGACCGCAGCCTATCGATACCCGATGCAATGAACGACGCTCGTCTCACTCCTGATGAGGCTAAGCACATCGTCGACAAACTCGGTGCCAGGGCATATCTCGGAGCTCCGATGTGGATGGGCACGAGGCTCGTGGGCTGGCTCGTGTTGCACGCCGTCGGCGAAGTGCGGAACTGGACGGCGAGGGATACCGCCATCACCGAGGCCCTCGCGCGCAACGTGGGGCCTGCAATCCTGCAAGCTCAGTCCTACCTGCAGGAGCAGGAGATGGTTCGCAAGCTGCGGGAATTGGACCAGGCCAAGTCCGACTTCGTGTCGTCCGTCTCCCACGAGCTGCGCACGCCGCTGACCAGCATCACCGGTTACCTCGAGATGCTCGTCGACGGCGACGCGGGCCCCCTGAGTAGCGACCAGCTCGACCTGCTGGAGGTCGTCGACCGCAACTCGCAGCGGCTACTCATGCTGATCGAGGACCTGTTGACGTTGTCCCGCATCGAATCCGGCCGCCTGGGGATGGCGCGGGAGCCGGTCGATACCCTCACCTTGATCTCCGGCGTGGAGAAGGCCGTCCTGCCGCTACTGAGCGGCCGCTCGCTCGCCTTTGACGTCGATGTGCCCGCAGATCTCGGCTCTGTCGTGGGGGACTTCAGTCAACTGGAACGCGTTCTGCTAAATCTCCTGACGAATGCGATCAAGTTCACTCCGGACGGCGGCCGCATAAGCCTGGTTGGGCGCGCGTTCGACGGAGCCATCAGCTTGTCGGTGGCCGATACGGGGATCGGGATCCCCGAAGACGAGCAGCATAAGCTGTTCACTCGCTTCTTCCGATCGTCGAGCGCGCAGCAACGGGCCATTCAAGGCACCGGCCTTGGGCTCGCCATAGTCAAGTCGATCGTCGAGCAGCATGGAGGGTCGATCGAGGTGGAATCGACGCCGGACGTGGGCACCACTCTCACGGTAGAACTGCCGACGCAACTCGAGGTCGGAGAAGAGGATGGGACGGAATGACTCACTCCGATGAACTCGTACTCATCGTCGAGGACGACGCGGACGTCAGGGACCTGCTCGTGCGTCGTCTCGAGGGGCTCGGTTATCGCACCCAGGCGGTTGACAGCGGCGAAGCCGCGCTGGAGGTGGCCGCAAAGGACACGCCACAGCTCGCAGTCGTGGACATCATCTTGCCGGGAATGGATGGTTGGGAGCTCATCCGCCGGCTGCGCGACGATGCACGCACGGCGGAAATGCCGGTGCTGGTGGCTTCGATCCTCGACGAGCCTGAGGATAGCGAGACCCCAGGGATCGAGGGGTATCTCGTCAAACCCTTCAAGGCCCGCGACCTCGAAGGGGCCCTGAAGGCGATCGAGGCGGGAGGGACCTAAGTCGTTGGCGAAGGCGCTGGTCGTCGAGGACGACACCGACATCCTCAACCTCGTGGTCGCGCGCTGCCGCCGTGCCGGTCACCAGGTAATCGGAGTTGCCTCCGGGCGGGAGGCGCTGGAGGTGCTGGACGAGAGAGGTGACCCCGATGTCGCGATTCTGGATGTCGGGCTGCCGAGCATGACCGGTCTGGAACTCCTCGAGAAGCTGAGAGCGCGTCCCGGCCTGGCCGACCTGCCGGTGATATTCCTAAGTGCCAGGGTGCAGCCGGAGGAGATTGAGGCGGGACGCGCGCTGGGGGCGACTTATCTCACGAAGCCGTTCGTTGCCTCCGCCCTTCTTGCGGCGATCGAACGG
>JBOGWV010000134.1:0-1715 GCA_050693975.1 Actinomycetota bacterium | reverse complement strand
CGTGGTCGATATCGGCGGAGGCTCGACGGAATTGATCTACGGCACCGAGGAACCGGAGCGACTCGTATCGCTCGACATCGGCTGCGTGCGCATGTTCGAGAAGCACCTTGCCTCGGACCCACCTTCGGCGGATGAGCTCGATACGCTGCGAGCGGAGGTTAACGAGGCTCTTATCGGAGCCAAAGCGGAGCTCGGTGTCGTCGCGGGGGCCCGGTTGGTGGGAGTGGCGGGGACCGTGACCCAGCTCGCGCTCTTGAAGAGCGGGCTCCCTGTCTACGACCCCGACGTGACGCATCACATGGTGCTGTCGCACGGCGACGTGCGCCGTCTGGCCCGTCGCTTCGAATCGCTGACCTTCAGCCAGCGCAAACTCATCAAGGCGCTCGAGCCGGGGCGCGCCGACGTCATAGTGGCGGGAACGGAACTGCTGCTTGCGGTCATGGAGGTCTTCGACTCTGCGGAGGTGCTCGTCTCCGAGAAGGACATCCTCGATGGCCTCGTCATCGAACTACTCGATTCATAAGCGTCGGCACGGCCACTCGAGGGTGGCGCGATAGCCTCACCTTCATGAGCGATTTCATCTGGGAACCCACGCGCGCATACATCGACGAAGCCAACGTGACCCGCCTCATGAGGCGGCACGAGATAGACGACTTCCACGAGCTGGTCGAAAGGTCGCAGAACGACATCGAGTGGTTCTGGAACGCGGCCGTCGACGATCTGGGGATCGACTTCTTCAAGCCCTACGAGAGCGTGCTCGATGACTCCGGTGGTCCGCAGTGGCCGAAGTGGTTCGTCGGAGGCACCATCAACCTCACTTACAACTGCGTCGACAGACACGCTCACTCGGCGCGAGGCGGTTCACGGGCACTGATCTGGGAGGGCGAGGACGGCGACACTCGCAGCTTCACCTACGAGCAGCTCGCGGCAGAGGTCGATCGCGTCGCCAACGGGCTGCGGGCCGTGGGCCTGGGCGAGGGGGACGCAGTCGGGGTGTACATGCCCATGGTGCTCGAGGCCGTGGTTGCTCTGTATGCAATCGCAAAGATTGGAGCCATCTACCTTCCGATCTTCTCGGGCTTCGGAGCGCCGGCGATTGCGACCCGTCTCAACGACTCTCAGGCAAAGGCATTGTTCACCGCCGACGGTTTCTACCGGAGAGGCTCCCGGGTCGACATGAAGTCGGTCGCCGACCTCGCCATCGAGGAATCGCCTTCGGTCGAACACGTCTTCGTGTGCCCGCGCTTCGGCGACCAGCTCGTGCTCGGCGCGAAGGATCGCCTGTGGGCCGACGCGTTCGGATCGCAAAGCGACGAGCTCGATGCGGCGCCGTTCGATCCCGAGACCCCGTTCATGATCGCCTACACGTCGGGCACGACCGGCAGGCCGAAGGGCAGCGTTCACGTGCACGGCGGATTCCTGGTGAAGATCGCCGCGGAGGTCGCGTACCAACTCGACGTCAAGTCCGACGACGTCCTCTACTGGGTTACCGACATGGGCTGGATCATGGGTCCGCTGGAGATGGTCGGGGGACACGCGGCGGGGGCGGCCGTATTCATGTACGAGGGAGCCCCCAACTATCCCGAGGTCGATCGTCTGTGGGCAATGATCGAAACTCACCGCATCAACGCGCTTGGTGTGTCGCCAACCCTCGTGCGCGCGCTGATGCCCGGTGGGCGCGACGTGGTCACGAAGCACGACCTGAGCAGTCTTCG
>JBOGWV010000133.1:0-33545 GCA_050693975.1 Actinomycetota bacterium | reverse complement strand
CTTCGTAGCCGGTCCGCACAAGCAAAGACAGTTCTTAGCCTTTCCTGCCTTGCTTGCCGAGGTTTGCGAATGGCAACCAGAATCCAGAGTCCGAAGGCGAAGATCTGCACGATCGCCGAATATAGTGACAAAACCCCTCACCCCCGATCCCCTCTCCCATTGGGGAGAGGGGTGCCGAAGGCGGAGTGAGGGGGTAGCCTCAATCGAAGAAAAGCACAAGAGCTGTCACTATAATTTGCAGAGATCATTAAGATCGCAGCAGTTGCCGCGCGATGACCAGGCGCTGAATCTCGCTGGTCCCTTCACCGATCGTAGAGATCTTGGCGTCACGATAGAACTTCTCAACCGGATACTCCTTGACGTATCCGTAGCCGCCCAGTGCCTGCACGCAATCGGTGGTGACCGACATGGCGACGTCGCTCGCGTAGCACTTGGCGATTGCGGCCCAGTAACTCACGTTCGAATCGCTCTCGTCCACCGCGGTTGCCGCGCGATACACGGCCATCCGCGCGGTCTCGATCTTCATGGCCATATCGGCGAACATGAACTGCATCCCTTGGAAGCCAGCGATTGGCTTGTCGAACTGTCGGCGTTCGTTGACGTAGTCGGCCGCGAAGTCGAATGCACCCTGAGCTATGCCCAACGCCTGCGCGGCGACCGTGGGCCGCGAGAAGTCGAGCGTGCGCATCGCGATTGCGAAGCCCCCGTTGACCTCGCCGACCACCGCAGCATCGGGAACTCGCACGTCGGTGAGTATTACCTCGCGCGTCGGTGAGCCACGAATGCCCATCTTGTCTTCCTTCTTGCCGAGCTCGAAACCATCCATGTCGCCACTCAGCAGGAAGCAGGTGATGTTCTTGTTCTTTGGCCCGCCGGGATCGCTGACCGCAAAGTAAGTGTAGAGGTCGCTGGCCCCGGCCCCCGTGATGAACCGCTTGGTCCCGTTGAGCACCCATCCGTCACCGTCACGCACCGCGCGACTCTTCATCGCCCCCGCGTCACTCCCCGAGCCCGGCTCGGTAAGGCAATAGCTCATGCGGTGCTCACCGTTAGTGATCCCCTCGCAAACGAGTCGCTTCTGCTCGTCGTTCCCCGCAAGAAGGATGGGGATGGCCCCGAGCTTGTTGACCGCGGGGATCAGCGACGTGCCGGCGCTCCAACGAGAGATCTCCTCGACCAGCAGGCAGAGCTCGACCGCGCCGCCGCCGGCACCCCCGTGCTCCTCGGGATAGGAGACGCCCGCGAACCCGTTGCGAACCAGAAGCTCGTCAATGTCCCAGGGGTACTCGTCGGCAGCGTCGATCTCGGCTGCCCGGGGGGCAAGCTTGTCCTCGACGAGCTGGCGCACCGAGGCGCGGAAGGCCTCCTGCTCCTCGGTTAGATGAAAATTCAATCCGCCGTCCACTGGCTCTCCCTGATACCGAACGCTTCGAAGAGTTGCTGTGGTGGACAGCGTACTGGAGCGCGACTTACATCTGACCCCGGGCGGCGTCGTCGGTCCTTGGATCGCTGACGCCGACGGTCAGGCCGGTGGCGGGGTCGATTCCCGCAGCGTTCACTCGAGGCCTTATCAGGTACTCGCTCTCGTCGTTGGGGGTAATGGTGTGGCCCCGGATCCCCAACTCGACCTCGACCTCCTCGTCGACGCGCCCATCCTCGAGCTCGAGCGGGAAGGGCGGTCCCGCCACGCCGCCCGCGGCCTCGACGCGCTCGGCGTCGAGTGCGTGAGCGAGATCGAGATCGAAGTCGACCATCCCGACGATGGCGTTGAGAACCCCCATGATGATGCGCACGCCGCCGGCGCCTCCCAGCACGAGCGCGGGCTCGCCGTCCTTGACGACGATCGTCGGCGACATCGAGGAGCGCGGTCGCTTGAAGGGCTCGGGCTCGTTGGCCGTCCCCGGAGCGCCGAAGTCGGTCATCTCGTTGTTGAGAAGAAAACCGGTCTTCGGAGCGACGACCGCGCTACCGAACTCCTGCTCGATGGTGCAGGTGAGCGCCACCGAGTTGCCTTCGGCATCGATCACGGACATGTGTGTCGTGTGCCCGTTGGGGTTGTCTGCGTTGTCGGCCGTCGTCGTCGCGAAGTCGCCGGGTGGGTAGGACTTTGCTTGATTCGGATCGATCTCGACCCGTCGCTCGTCGGCGTAGTCCTTGCTGATGAGCTCCTCGGTAGGGACGTCCTCGAAGTCGGGGTCGGCGACGTATGCGGCTCGATCGGCGAAGGCGATCTTTTGTGACTCGGCAACCAGGTGCAGATGGTCCGCGCTCGACTGCCCTGCGCCCGCGACGTCGAAGCCCTCGAGCAGGTTCAGCATCTGGATGGTAGCGATCCCACCCGAGGTCGGCGGGGGCATGCCGATGATCTCGTGGCCGTTGTAGCTGCCGGTCACCGGGTCCCGCAACTTGGCCTCGTAGGTCTCGAGGTCGCCTAGTCGCATGATGCCGCGATCACCAGGAACGTCCCCGGCGTCACGCATGTCGCGAACGATTCGCTTGGCGACCACGCCCTCGTAGAACGCCCGGATGCCCTGCTTGCGGATCAGCTTGAACGTCTTGGCGAGGTCGGGGTTTACGAGGATGTCGCCGGGCGCGTAGGGGGTGGTGGAGTTCTTGAGATAGATGCTCGCCGACTCCGGATAAAGCTTGAGGCGCTCGGCGTTCTGTGTCATCGCGGTGCTGAGCGACGGCAGCACCTCTATGCCACCGGCGGCCAGTCGTTCGGCGGGAAGGATGGCCTCGGACAGCGTGATGGTCCCGAAGCGACGCAGGGCCTCCTGGGCACCTCGCAGCACGCCGGGAACGCCGACGGTCAGGTGGCCGGTGAAGGTCTGGTGGGGGCCGGGGGTCTGGAAGGTGTCGGGCTCCATTGCGGCGGGCGCCGTCTCGCGGAAATCGATGGTGTCGCTCGAACCTTCGGCCGACCGATACACGAGGAAACCCCCGCCACCGATACCACAGGACTGCGGGCGCGCCGCAGTCATCGCGATCATCATCGAGACGGCCGCGTCGATCGCGTTGCCCCCGCCGTCCAGCACGTCGATCCCGATCTCCGACGCGGCCGGCGCTTCGGTCGCGACCACGCCCTCATCGGAACGAACCGGCTCCCTGAATTTCGATCCCTCGTCGGCCCTCGCGGGGGCCAGGACGCCCATCAGCAGGCAGATGGTGCTCACAACCACGAATAGCCGCCGCACGATCACTCCCATCGTTGTCGTCGAACTCCATGGGGCGACCTACCCGGCTCCGCCCGCGAATCAACGTCCCGAGGGGACTTGACCGCGCGGTCAGAGAACTCGGTAGGCTTGCCTCAGTCAGTCGCCCGTGGAAAGGAACTCTTCAGCCGTGGCCGGATCCATCGACGCGATCAGGGAAGCGATTCTCGCCGGTGCTCCGGACGAGGAGCTCGCCTCACTCCCGCTCCCCGAGGCGGTCACCGCCGCCTTCGTCCGCAAGGACGAGCAGGAGATGTTCGAGGGGCTGGAGTCGCCCGAGAAGGACCCTCGCAAGTCGCTGCACGTCGACGAGGTCGACCTGCCACCGCTCGGCCCCAACGAGTGCCTCATCGCGGTCATGGCGTCGGCGATCAACTTCAACACGGTGTGGACCTCGATCTTCGAGCCGCTGCCGACCTTCGTCTTCCTCGAACGCTTCGGGCGCGAGAGCGATCTTGGCGCTCGCCACGACCTCGACTACCACATCGTCGGCTCGGACGCCGCCGGCGTCGTGTTGCGATGTGGGCCGGGCGTGACGCGCTGGAAAGTCGGCGACGAGGTCACCGTGCACTGCAACTACGTCGACATGGAGGCGCCCGAGGGTCACAACGACTCAATGATCGATCCCTCGCAGCGAATCTGGGGGTTCGAGAGCAACTTCGGCGGCATGAGCGAGATCGCGATGGTGAAGTCGAACCAGCTCATGCCCAAGCCCAAGCACATGACGTGGGAGGAGGCCGCGTGCCTCGGGCTGGTGTCATCGACCTCCTACCGCATGCTCGTCGGAGCGAACGGCGCCAACATGAAACAGGGCGACGTCGTCCTGATCTGGGGAGCTACGGGAGGTCTCGGCGGCTTCGCCTGCCAGTACGTGCTGAACGGTGGCGGCGTGCCCGTCGGCGTGGTGTCGTCGCCCGAGAAGGCGGAGATCCTCGACGCCATCGGTGTCTCCCACGTCATCGACCGCAAGGCCGAGGGCTACGAGTTCTGGTCCGGCGGCGAGCAGAACGCCAAGGAGCAGCGGAGGTTCGGCAAACAGGTCCGATCCATGACCGGCGAGGACCCCGACATCGTGTTCGAGCACCCCGGGAGATCGACCTTCGGCACGAGCGTGTACGTGGCCAAGAAAGGCGGTGTGATCGTCACCTGCGCGTCCACCTCGGGTTTCCTACACGAGTACGACAACCGCTATCTGTGGATGCATCTCAAGACCATCATCGGTAGCCACTTCGCCAACTACAAGGAAGCGTGGGAGGCCAACCGCCTCGCCTATCTGGGAAAGATCCACCCGATCCTGTCGGAGACCTATCCGCTGAACGAGGTGGGCGAGGCCGCCAACCAGGTGCACCAGAACCTGCACCGCGGCAAGCTCGGCATCCGAGTCCTCGCCCCCACCGACGGCCTCGGGGTAAGCGACCCCGAGCTCCGCGAGCGCCACCTCGACAAGATGCGCTGCTTCAGGAAGTTCAGCGACTAGCGAACTCATAAGCCGCGGGTCGCCGGCTCGCGGGAAGCGTGGAATCATATCAATCTGGATTGATGTATTGTCTCCTGATGATCGCATTGAGGGGACATCGAGACGGCTCCCCGCCCAGGTTCTTGCGGCTGGCGGGACATCCGCTGCGCTGGCGGCTGTTGAGCGAGCTGGCGCGCAGCGATCGGCGGGTCGGCGAGCTGTGCAAGCTGGCGGGCCAGCGCCAGAGCCTGGTCTCCTATCACCTACGTCATCTGCGCGACGGCGGGTTGGTCTCGGCGCGCCGCAGCCTTGCCGACGGTCGCGACACCTACTACGTCCTGGATCTGGTGGGCTGCGGCGAGCAGCTCGCGAGCGCCGGCGCGTCGCTGCACCCTGGGCTGGCGCCCGGCTCACGTTCGGGTGCCGGGCGTGAACGCGGCGGCGCGCGAAGGCCCGCGATCTGTCCTGCGCGATCGTCGAGACAATCTGCGCGCGTGCTGTTTCTGTGCACGGGCAACAGCGCCCGTTCGCAGATTGCCGAGGCGCTCTGCGAA
Organism: Actinomycetota bacterium; assembly: GCA_050693975.1. Classification (GTDB taxonomy): domain Bacteria; phylum Actinomycetota; class CADDZG01; order CADDZG01; family WHSQ01; genus WHSV01. The sequence goes on along the minus strand of JBOGWV010000133.1, from coordinate 28,320 downwards.
CAGCTCTCCAAGGGCGCGGTGAGGGCGGTCAGCGCGGGCAGCCATCCCAAGCCGCTGCATCCCAACGCGGTGCGGGTGATGCGCGGGCGCGGCATCGATCTCGCCGGCCGTCGGTCCAAGCATCTGAGCGAGTTCACCGGCGAGCGCTTTGACTCCGTGATCAGCCTCTGCGACCGCGTGCGTGAGGTGTGTCCGGAGTTCCCGGGCGCGCCCGAGCTGATCCACTGGAGCATCCCCGATCCTGGACGCGAGCCGGGAAGCGACGAGGCCACACTTCCGGCCTTCGAGCGCACCGCCGCCGAGTTGTGCACCCGTATCGGCTTCCTGATCGAGGCGATCGAACAGCCCACAGCGACCCTGGAGGTGACCGAACGTGCCTGACGAGCTCGTGAACGTCCGCTACATGGTCGACGACGTCGAGACGGCCGTCGACTTCTACACCACGCATTTCGGCTTCGCGCTGCGCTCCGGTGCCGCGCCCGCGTTCGCGGATGTGGTGCGCGGCAACCTGCGGTTGCTGCTCAGCGGTCCGGCGAGCTCGGCCGGCCGGCCCATGCCCGACGGACGCACGCCGGCGCCGGGGGGATGGAACCGCATCCACCTGATCGTCGACGACATTGCCGGTGAGGTCGAGCGGCTGCGCGCCGCCGGTCTGAGCTTTCGCAACGACATCGTCAGTGGCCCGGGCGGCCGGCAGATCCTGCTCGAAGACCCCTCCGGCAACCCGATAGAGCTCTTCCAACCCGCCGGCGCGTAGGCGGCGGCGCGTCGAGCTAGCCGGTTACCTTGAAGATCACCGCGTCGCCCTGGCCCCCGCCACCGCAAAGCGCGGCCGCACCGGTGCCTCCGCCGCGACGCCTCAATTCGTAGATCAGCGACACCGCGAGGCGCGCGCCGGTGCATCCGATCGGGTGCCCGAGCGCGACCGCGCCGCCGTTGACGTTGACCTTCTCCTCGCCGACCCCGGAGCCGTTGAACAGCATGCGCGTCGAGTGGAGCGCGACCGCGGCGAAGGCCTCGTTGATCTCGAGGAGATCGAGGTCGTTGACCGAGAGGCCGGCCTTCTTGAGCGCCGCCTGCACCGCGAGTGCCGGGACGGTGTGGAGGTACGGAGGCGCGTCGGCCGACATGCCGTGTGCAACTACCTCGGCGATCGGAGCCAGCCCCAGTTCCTCGGCGCGCTCGGCACTCATCACCACAACCGCCGCCCCGCCGTTGGAGATCTGTGACGCGTTACCCGCGGTGATGGTTCCATCCGACTGAAACACCGGCTTGAGGTTGCCGAGTGACTCGGCGGTGGTGCCGGCGCGGACGCCTTCGTCGGTGTCGAAGGTGACGGGATCGCCCTTCCGTTGAGGGATCTCGAGAGGCACGATCTCTTCCGCGAACTTGCCGGTCTCGATCGCCGCAGCGGCGCGCTCATGGCTGCGCGCGGCCCATGCATCCTGGTCGGCGCGGCTCACCGAGAACTCCTTGTTGACGTCGTCGGACTGGTCGCCCATGTGCTTGTTGTTGAAGGCGTCCCAGAGTCCATCGTGAATCATCGAGTCCACCAGCTTGCCGTCGCCCATGCGGTAGCCGGTGCGCGCCTTGGGCAACAGGTAAGGAGCCTGGTCCATCGACTCCATTCCACCGGCGATAACAGCGCTCACCTCGCCCGCTCGAATCATCTGGTCGGCGAGAGCGATGGCGTTGAGTCCGGAGAGACAGACCTTGTTGATCGTGATGGCGGGAACGCTCTTGGGCACGCCCGCCTTCATCGCCGCCTGACGGGCGGTGATCTGTCCGGTTCCGGCCTGCAGCACCTGGCCCATGATCACGTAGTCGATCTGCTCGCCTGAGATACCGGCGCGCTCGAGCGCTCCCTTGATGGCGTGAGCTCCGAGGTCCGTCCCCGGAACGCCGGAGACGGCGCCGCCAAACTTCCCGATCGCGGTGCGGGCGGCGGAGACGATGACCGAGCGAGTCATTGATAGCTCCTTTCGAGAGCTGCGGGCATCCAGGCCCGCTCGTAAGCTTCAGAGGGCAAGTCTATTCGACGGGTACGCTGCCTGGTGTGAGCACCGTGATCGCCGAGCGCCGGCCTCCCCTTCTCGTCGTAACCATCGATCGGCCGGAGGTCCGCAATTCCGTGGATCGCCCGACGGCGGACGCACTGGCGAATGCGTTCAGAGACTTCGACCGCGACGATGAGCTGCGCATCGCAATCCTGACGGGGGCAGAAGGAACCTTCTGCGCGGGCGCCGACCTCAAGGCGATTGCGTCCGGCGATCCAGAGCACGCCAACCGGCTCGATCCGGTCGGCGAGGGCGACGGCCCGATGGGCCCCACGCGCATGGAGCTGTCCAAACCCGTGGTCGCGGCAGTCGAGGGACACGCGGTCGCGGGCGGGCTCGAGCTCGCGCTGTGGTGCGATCTGCGCGTCGCGTCCGCCACCGCGACCTTCGGAGTCTTCAACCGTCGCTGGGGCGTTCCGTTGATCGACGGGGGAACGATTCGCCTGGCGCGCGCCGTCGGGCAGAGTCGCGCGCTCGACATGCTCCTGACGGGACGAGCGGTGACCGGCACCGAGGCGCACGATTGGGGACTGGTCAACCACCTCACCGAGCCTGGCCGCGCGCTGGAGGAAGCGATAGTGGTTGCGCAACGGATTGCGGAGTTCCCTCAGAGCTCGCTTCGGGCCGACCGCCGATCAGCGATGTCGCAGTGGGGCAAGTCCACGAACGAGGCACTGGCCGTGGAGTTCACCGGCGGCATCGGCGCGGTTCAGGACGGCGAATCGGTCGCAGGCGCCCAACGCTTCGAGCTCGGCAAGGGATGAGGATCGACGTGCCGCGCCCGAGCTACCAACGCCGCTGGCCAGCCATGGACGACATCGGCCTGTTCGGACCCGACAGCATGGTGTGGCGCGTCCAGGCCGACCCCGCCTCGCTGATCGGCGGTCTGCGGGGGTTGCTCATTCAGGCTCTCCACCCGGTGGCGATGGCGGCGGTCAGCCAGCACAGCGACTTCCGCGACGACCCCTGGGGGCGTTTGACCCGGACCTCGGAGTACCTCACGGTCACCACCTTCGGAGACACCGAGACGGCCAGGGGGGCGGCCGACCGGCTTCGTTCGATCCACCGTCGCATCACCGGCGTCGATCCGGTGACCGGGCGCAGCTACCGTGCCGACGACCCCGACCTACTGCTGTGGGTTCACAACGTGGAGGTCCACTCGTTTCTGGCGGGTTACCGCGCCTACGGAGGTCGGGTGACAGCAGCCGATGCGGATCGATACGTTGCCGAGATGGTGCGGCATGCAGAGCTGGTCGGACTCAGCGCCGACGACGTTCCGCGCACGTTCGCCGAGGTCGACGACTATCTCAGCGGCTACAAGGGACTGGCGCTCACCCCCGCCGCTCGCGAGGGCATGAGTTACGTGTTGTCTCCGCCGATGCCCGTGCTGCTCAGGCCGCTGTGGGGGATTCCCGCGGTCGCCGCCATCGCGATCCTTCCAGACCACATCCGGGATCTTTACGGGATCCCGTGGCCGGCGCCCGCAACCCCGGTCGTGCGGGCGGCGACCATAGGGCTGCTCAAGTCGCTCAAAGCGGTATTCCCTCCGCCTCCGCCGGTACGCGAAGCGCTCGCCCGGGCGGAACGCCTGGCGGCGTAACGGCCCGGAGATAAGGACGCGTTACGCTCTGCCACCAAGGAGGTTCCAGTGACACGTATGACCCGATCGGCCCTCGTGCTGGTGTGTTCGCTCGCGTTGTTTGCGGGGTTAACCCCGACCGCCGTCGCTAGCCACCGCCCCAACTCGTTTTGTAGCGAGAGCGGCGACTTCTGTCAGTTCGCGACCAAGAACCGTAAGGGCATCCGCTACATCGAGTTTCGCAGCTTCGTCCATCGCGGCAAGCTCAAGGTGTGCGTGAACGCTCCTGACGAGACACGATCCTGCGTGAAGGACCGTTTCACCGACGGCAACGACGACGGTGTCTTCGTCAGCCGGTTGCGCTGGAGCACCAACTTTCCCAACCAGGGGCCCGGGAGCTACACGGTGCGATGGAGGCAGAACGGCGCTCGCATCGGCAGAGTCCTGGGCTTCCACAAGAAATAGTGCTGTCTAGGATCGAACACATCGCCCTCGCGGTCGCCGACCTGGACGCGGCCGTCGCTCACTATGCAAGCGTCTGGGGCATCGAGGTTTCGCATCGTGAGCGCGTCGACGATCAGGGTGTGGAGGAGGCCATGCTGCCGCTCGGCAACTCCCATCTGCAGCTGTTGGGAGCCACCACCCCCGAGTCCACGGTCGCCAAGTTCATCGAGCGGCGCGGTGAGGGCCTGCACCACATCGCGTACGAGGTCGACGACCTCGAGGGGACGCTGGCATCGCTCAAGGACAAGGGCGTCGAGTTGATCGACGAGCGGCCGAGGCTGGGGGGCCGGGGGCACATGGTCGCCTTCGTCCATCCGTCCTCGAACCACGGACTCCTCGTCGAGTTGATCCAGCGACCGAGCCACTAAACAAAGAGGGAATCCTTGCAACCCCCGGACAACTCGAAGGCCCCGCGGCCCATCCCCGCCCGTCCCGCCGCGGCGGCGGAGGCGGCCCCCTCTCCGCTTCGCAACCCTGCCTTTCGCAACCTGCTGGCGATCTCGATAACGGTTGCCATCGGATTCGGAATGGTCATCCCCGTGTTGCCCAACTACGCTCGCAGCTTTGGCGTCGGGCTCGCCGCCATCGGTCTCGTGCAGTTGGTCTTTGGGCTCACACGGTTCAGCTTCGGGATCGTCGGCGGCTTGATCGTCGATCGCTTTAGCGACCGGGCCAGTGTCATCGCGGGGCTGTTGATCGTGGCGCTGTCTTCCTACGCAGCCGGATTCTCGACGACGTTCGTGCAACTCGTGGCGGCGCGCGGCTTCGGCGGCGCGGGGTCGGCGTTGTTCATCGCGGGCCTGATGAATCGGATCATCCGGACCATCGAACCCGCGGCGATGGGAAGGGCGACCGGACAGTTCCGAGCCTCCTTCCTTGTGGGCATCGGAATCGGACCCTTCCTTGGAGGCCTGGTGGCCAAGTACTTCGGCATCGCCGCCCCCTTCCACTTCTACGCGACGGGTCTTCTCGTCGCCACGGTCATCGCCTTCTTCGTGATGCGCGCGCAAGTTGTGCAGCGGTCGGCCGAACGCAAGAAGCCGCTCGAGGCACTGCGCGCGGCTGCTCCCCTGTTCAGGGATCGCCGCTATGTGCTCGCACTGGCCGTAACGCTCGTCGGGTGGTGGACCTTGTCCGGGCCGGCCCAGACGATCGGCCCGGTGTTCGCAAAGGAAGAGCTGGGCTTCAGCAACGACGTCATCGGACTGGCGGTAACGATGCTCGCCGTGGGCGAGATCCTCATCCTGCTGGTGGTGGGACGAGCCGCGGACTTCTACGGTCGTAAGGCCGTCATCGTGCCGGCACTGGCGCTCACCGCGGTGGCCGTCGCGCTGCTCGGCCAGATCACCGATGCCCCGTGGGCGTACTTTCCGCTGATGGTGGGCATCGGAGCGGGGGTGGCGGCCGGCGGCGTCGCGGCGGGCGGCCTACTGGCGGATTCAATCCCGGAGGGAGGCTCGGGAGCGGCGGTCGGAGTCAACCAGATGGCCGGCGATCTCGGCTATCTGCTGTCACCGACGATCATCGGATTCATCGCCGAGAACAACGGGTTCCCCCTCGCTTACATCGTGGGAGGGATTCCCGCCGCCCTGGTCCTGTTGTGGGCGATGACGCTTCCCAACTACAGGGCCGAGCAGCGGACTCCGGCGCCAGAGGCTGTCGAGCCCGGCACCGCCGTAGGCTGAGCCGAGGTCCCGGCGGAGGTGGTCGACACTCGGTTGCGGCCGTTCTGCTTGGCTGAGTAGAGGCCGGAGTCGGCTCGCTGCATGAGGTGAAGGGCCGACTCGTGCTCGTCCCAGCGGGCGATCCCCGCCGAGAACGTGATGCCCCCGGGTGTGGACGATCGCACTCGATTGAGGACCTTCTCCGCCTGTTCGAGCGAGCACGCCGGCAGCAGTAGCGCAAACTCCTCGCCGCCCCATCGAGCGAGGGTGTCAACGTCGCGCAGCTGCGCCCGCCATGCGGCGCTGGCCTCCTTGAGCAGGAGATCACCGGCCTGGTGACCCATACGATCGTTGTAGGCCTTGAAGTGGTCGAGATCGAGCAACGCAACGCACAGCGGCACTCCGGTGCGTCGAGCGCGTTCCTGCTCGAGCCACAGCGCTTCGTCCCAGGTACGCCGGTTGGCGAGCCCCGTCAACGGGTCGGTTCTGGCCAGCTCCGTGACGCGGTGGACCAAATCGCCGCGCTCCATCGCCACACCGGCCTCGGCCGCCAGTAATCCCACGCCCTCGACCACGGAGCTCCTTAGGGACCGCACTTGAGTGCGCCAAGCGACGCAAAGTACCCCAACACACTCGTCGCCGAGCATTACCGGCTCGAACAGCACCGACGCAGCGCCGGTGGCTTCCAGGAGGCGGCGCGACACGCGCGGATCCGACGCGGCGTCGGCCACGAATCGGCGTCTGCTCGACCTGAAGGCGTCGATGGCTCCCGATGTCTTATCGCTTGAAGTCAAGATGATCTTGTCCACTTCGGGACCTGCCTGCGCACTCGAAACGAGACCACCGTCTCCGTCGGCCTCCAACAGAATGCAGTAGTCGGCCGCTCCTATCTCCAGGACCGCCTCGCAGATGCGCCGGCGGACATCCGAGTCCGTGGGCAACTCCCGCATAGCGGACGCCACGATCCTCATCGAGCGGGCCTGCAGCTCGAGGTCGTCGGCGCGCGTGCGCGTCTTCTCGACCAAACCCTGGATCACGAATCCGATCATCGACCCGATAATCAGATACAGGAGTGCCCTACGCCACTCCGACGCGGGATATGCGGAGCCGCCCACCAAGAGGATGGGACCAATCAGCGTGGCACCCATGAGAGCAAGAGCGGCGATCAACTGACGACGACTTCCGTACAACGCCAGCCAGACCACGGGAAGCAGGGACAGGGGACCGAATCCCGACTGAGCGCCTCCCTCCGCATGTCGAAGCAGAGCCACGTCCACGTAGAACAGCAACGGGAGCACCATCCTGGCGCGAGCGGGCAGCCGGCTCCAGGGAAGACCGAGCCCGCACAGAGCCATGACGACGGTGAGAGCGACCGCCGCCACCGCGGCCTCGGGGTGCGCTTCGACCGAGGGCACGGGGAAGGTCAGCAGGGCGGCCAGGGCCACGCCGACGAAGGGGCCAACCCGACGCACGACCTCCATGCTGTCGTTTCCTTTGCCACTGTTCTCGAGGTTGATTCCAGCCATACCGGATGCATCGGACGGCGGGCGCTACGGCTTAATGTGATCAGCGTGGAAACTCCGAACTACGTAGACGCGGGGGTCAAGGGCCAGGCCGAGGCACTGTCGGCAGTCCAGCGCCACCTCCGGCCCACCTTCAATTTCCCCACCAACGGCGAGGTGCTCACCGAGTTCGGCCATTATGCGAGCGTCATCAAGCTGAGCGACGAACTCGCCCTGGCCATGTGCACGGACGGCGTGGGCTCCAAGACGATCGTGGCGTCGCTCCTCGACCGCTACGACACCATCGCCTTCGACTGCGTCGCAATGAACGTCAACGACCTGATCTGCGTGGGCGCTCGTCCACTGGCCATGGTCGATTACCTCGGCGTCAACACTCTCGATGCACGGCGGAGCGACGAGTTGCTCGGCGGTCTTGGCGCGGCCGCCAAAGAAGCCGGAGTGGCGATCCCAGGGGGCGAGGTCGCTCAACTGCCCGAGGTCATCGGCTCGGACGGGCGTTCGCCCGGAGATCCCACCGCCTTCGACCTCGTGGGCACATGCGTCGGAACTCTCCATCCACGCGATCTCATCCTCGGACGGGCGCTCGAGCCGGGCGACGCCATCATCGGAATCGCCTCGTCGGGGCTTCACTCGAACGGGTACACCTTGGCCCGCAAGGTGTTGATGAAAGACGGCGGGATCGGATTGCACGAGCGGGTGGACTCACTCGGGCGAACGCTCGGGGAGGAGTTGCTCGAGCCGACCGCAATCTATGTCCGCCCCGTGACTCGACTCTGGGAGGAAGGCATTGAAACCAGGGGGCTGTCCCACATCACCGGGGACGGCTTCACCAACCTGGTGCGCCTCGAGGCCGAGGTTGGCTACGAGCTCGACTCGCTTCCTGATCCACAGCCCATCTTCGGGCTCATACAAGAGCGGGGTCAGGTCTCTACGGCCGAGATGTTCCGCGTTTTCAACATGGGTGTCGGCATGGTGGTGATCACTCCCGAATCGCAGCTCGACGATGCGCTTGGGTCCCTCGAATCGAGTGGTCACCGCGCCCGGCGGATCGGAACGGTCACGTCCGAGCCAAAAGTTGTGCGCATACCGGGGCACGGGCTCGCTGGGGGCCTCAGCAACGGAGGAGAAAGCACCTTCCGCCCCACGTAGGTCGCTACGGGAGAGCCGAGTCCACTTCGCCCGGCCGTCCGCCACCGAGCGGCGTGTCGAAGATGCCGCCTTCGTCGGGCTCGTCGGCGGGATCCGGCTCCTCGACCGGCTCCTCTTCCACGGGCTCGTCGTTGCCGGAGGAGGGCGGATTGGACGGCGGCTTGTCACCGGCGTCCTTGGCCTTCGATTCGAGGTCCTTCGTAGTGGCCCCCGGATCGGCTGAGCCGAGATCATTCGTCCACTCGCCGGCCTGGGTGGTGGCCCCGGCAAGCACCGCGGCCAGCTTGCTCGCCATCTCGGGTCCCACCAGGTCTGCCAGCAGCCGCTCGAGCTCGGCCTGGTTCATGACACCGCTGCGGGTCAGTCGCTTGAGGGCATGGAACTGCTCCCGGCTCAAAGCGAGCCTGGTCCCGTCGGCGAACCGGATCCTCTTCATGTCACCGTGCTTGCCGGTTGGGTCGTCGAGAACCGCGAGGGCGGGCCCACCATTCGCAGCTTGCCGGGGCGTCGAACCATCGGTGAGGTCCTCGATGAAAGCGCCCACCGCAACACCCGCGACCGAGAGCATCAGCAGCCCCGCCGACAGCGTCGCCGCGGCCAGACTGCGAGCGAGCCGTAGCCGGGTCACCTTTTCGCGCCGCGCCGCGCTCACGACCTTGACCTCGTTGACCTGCTCGGCCAATGCGGCCTCTTCGGTTCTGACATCGACTTCGAGGTCGGCGATGAGACGGTTGGCGGCCGCGACCTCACCCGCCCGCATCAGCGTCGCCGAGAACGCCAGCTTGTCGTCGGCGACCTCTCGGGTACGGCGAGAGAAGGCGCGCGCCGAGCGGGTCAGCTCGAAGCTGGCCCTCTCCTCATCGTTGGCGGCGCGGGCACACTGATGATTCAGCTCTTTGATCTCGCGCCGCAGCCGCCTCATCCACATAGGAGATTGGTTCGCCTCGCCGCGTCGCTCCCCTGCCTCTACCCGGGATGCTTTTTCTGGACCACCCGGTCAACTAATGGCCCGCCGTCCGGTCCCGCTGCGCGGCTATTGTTTGGCCCATGTCGACCAACCCAATTCAGCCCCCGCCAGAGACCAGCGACCACGTCTCTCAACGCATAAGCCAGCTCGATCGTAAGAAGGAGGCCGCCGTCGTCGCGGGCGGCGAGGAGGCCATCGCCCGGCAGCACGACAGGGGCAAGCTGACCGCCAGGGAGCGCATCCATAGCCTGCTCGACAAGGGGACGTTCGTCGAGACCGACCAGCTCATGCGTCACCGAAGCCACGGTTTCGGGATCGAGAACAAGCGCCCCTACTCCGATGCGGTGGTGACCGGCTGGGGCACCATCGACGGACGCAAGGTGTTCGTGTTCGCCGAGGACTTCACCGTGTTCGGAGGATCGTTGGGCGAGGTCATGGGCGAGAAGATCTGCAAGATCATGGACCTCGCCCTGGCCACCGGAGCTCCTCTCGTCGGACTCAAGGACTCGGGAGGGGCTCGCATTCAGGAGGGACCCGCTTCGCTTGCAGGCTACGGGTACATCTTCGACCGCAACGTGCGCAGCTCGGGTGTGATCCCACAGATCTCGGCCATCATGGGCCCTTGCGCGGGCGGCGCCGTCTACTCGCCGGCCATGACCGACTTCAATTTCATGGTCGACAAGACCAGCCACATGTTCATCACCGGTCCCGACGTAATCAAAGCGGTCACCGGCGAAGAGGTCACCCAGGAAGAGCTCGGCGGTGCCATGAGCCACGCCAGCAAATCAGGCTCCGCCCATTTCGTCGCCCAAACCGACGAGGACTGCCTCCAGCAGATCCGCTACCTGCTGAGCTTCCTGCCGTCGAACAACTTCGAGTCGCCGCCCTTCTTCGCTCCCACCGACGACCCGGGCCGTCTTTGCGACGAGCTCGTCGACGTCATCCCCGACTCTCCCAACAAGCCCTACGACATGCATCAGGTCATCGGAAGCGTGTTCGACGACGGCGAGTTCTTCGAGGTGCACGCCCACTGGGCGAGAAACGTCATTGTGGGCTTCGCCCGGCTCGGCGGGCATCCCGTTGGGATCGTGGCCAACCAGCCACAGGTGCTCGCGGGTTGCCTCGACATCGAGTCTTCGACCAAGGCCGCCCGCTTCGTACGTTTCTGCGACGCGTTCAACATCCCGCTTGCGACGTTCGTCGACGTGCCCGGCTTCCTTCCCGGCACCGAGCAAGAGTACGGGGGCATCATCCGCCACGGCGCCAAACTGCTCTACGCCTTCAGCGAGGCCACCGTGCCGCGCATGACGGTCATCACCCGGAAGGCTTACGGAGGCGCGTACGTCGTCATGAACTCCAAGCACATCCGAAGCGACGTGTCGGTGGCTTGGCCCTCGGCTCAGGTCGCGGTCATGGGCGCGGAGGGCGCGGTGAACATCATCCACCGGCGCGACATCTCGTCGGCCGCCGACCCCGACGCGAAGCGCGCGGAGCTCATCGCAAGCTACTCCGAGCACTTGCTCAATCCCTACGTAGCGGCGGAGCGCGGCTACGTAGACGCGGTCATCGACCCACGCGACACGCGGGTTCGCCTTCTGCAGAGCCTCGAGATGCTTCGCAGCAAGCGCGAGACCATTCCCCAGCGCAAGCACGGAAACGTTCCTCTTTAGCCAGAGAAAGTTTGACGAATGACGGAGCACATCGATCAGCCGGGCGACGTCGAGATCACCTCGATCTCGGGCAACCCCACCGACGAGGAGCGGGCCGCCATCCGCGCGGCTCTCGAGGACGTCATCGAGCGCGAACACCGGGCCCGGGCGGCTTCGATCTGGCGGCGCGCGTCGCGCTCGCAGGGGCGCAGGCTCGGCATGAGCGACTACAGGGATCGGTTCGATTCGGCGGACGCGTGGCGACTGTCCGCCCGCTTTCCGTTCGGGGGCCGCGAGTATCCAGGACTGAACGGACGCGGCGACGCAAAGTGAATCCCCAATTCCTCCCTTGGCCGGAGGCCATATAAATCCCTATTCCTCCCTTGGCCGGAGGCCTTGTAGATGACCGTATCGAGCGCGCTTCCAAGGCAGACGCGGCCGACGTGGCCGCGTTCGTCGCTCGCCTCAACGCCATGCCCGAGCATCGGATCGGCTACTTCGGCGACACCCAGGAAGAGATCGCACACGAGCTGGTCGGCTGGGGAACGATCGAGCACGCGCTGGTTGCTCGCGATCGCGGCGGAGCCATCGTCGGCTTCATGGGGATCGAGGTGGACGACGCCATGGGACGCTCGTACCTCAACGGTCCGATCGCCGAGGCCTCGCTGTGGCCGGACCTCCCCCTCAGGCTGCTTGGTGACTGCCTGGCGCTGATCACCGAAGATGCCGCCGGGCTGCTCGAGTTGTTCTTCGACGTCAGTAACGCCAACCTGACTAAGCTCGGCCGCACGCTCGGCTTCGAGCCCTACAAGGACGTGCGGCTCATGCGCTTCGACGGCTCGCAACTCGCATCGCTGGCCGAGGGGACCGCCACTGCGCTTGTCCCGGAGCAGCACGAGGCGGTAGCCGCGCTTCACGACCGCATCTTTCCCAACACCCATCTGCCCGGCGCTCGCCTGGTCGCGGCACTCGGCGCGCACAAGGCCTGTTTCGTGAAAACCTCTGGCGGCGAGGTCGAGGGGTACGTCTACCTAGAGGTGCAGCGGGAGACCGGTGCGGCCGTCGTCGAGTACCTGGGGACTGCCCAGGGGGCAAGAGGACGAGGCGTCGGCAACGATCTGGTGCGAACGGGCACCCGCTGGGTGCTGTCCTTCGACAACGTCAAGCAAGCCTGGCTGACGGTGGACGAGGACAACCACGTGGCCAGACGCTTGTACGACCGGCTGGGCTGGAGCCTCGTCCACCGGCTGACCTCGATGCGGCGTCGCGGAAAACCCGAGTTCTAGCCTTCGGTCGGCCGAGCCCACCCCGAGGCCAGCCTTCGGTCCGGCCGAGCCCGCCCCGAACTAGTAGAAACAGCGTATTCCTCGCGTTCGGCCCTCCCCGTAGCCTGACCCGACTTATGGGCAACGACACGACGGCGGCATCAGACGACCCCTCTCAGAGTTCGCTATTCCCGGCGATCTTCGAACAGGCGTTCCGCAGTGCGCCGTTTGGCATTCACCTCACCGATAGCGACGGGCGCTTCTTGCAGGTGAACACCGCGCTGTGCCGCATCCTCGGATACGACGAACCAGAGCTGCTCGGAATGCGGTGGCAGGACCTCACGCATCCGGACGATCTCGCAGAAAGCGTCGAACGGCGAGAGGAGATCTTCGAAGGCCACCACGGCGTTCAGTTCTCAAAGCGCTACCTGCACTGCAGCGGACGTGTGATCTGGTGTCGCGTCAACCTGTCGCTGATGCGAGATGCCGAGGGCAGGGCACGGTATGCGATCGCCCAGCTCGAGGACATCGGCAGGCAGCGAGAGCTCGAGCAGCAGCTCATCCAGGCTCAGAAGATGGAGGCGGTCGGCAGACTTGCCGGAGGCGTCGCCCACGACTTCAACAACCTGCTCCTGGTCATCAACAACTACGCGCAGATGCTGCGCGACGACATGACTCAGGGGGACCCTCGCCGGGAGGATCTCGACGAGATCGTGACGGCCGGGGGGAAGGCGGCGAGGCTCGTGCAGCAGCTGCTTGCGTTCTCTCGGAGAGACGTCGTCCAGGCACAGGTCGTGTCGCTCAACCAGGTGATCGAAGGCCTCTTTGGACTCCTCCCGCGCACCCTCGGCCAAGACATCGGGCTCGAGACCAAGCTCGACCCTGAACTGTGGAACACCATGATCGACGTCTCTCAGCTCGAGCAGATCATCGTCAACCTGGCAGTCAACGCGCGCGAAGCGATGCCTGATGGGGGTCACCTCGAGTTTTCAACGTCGAACGTCGTCCTGGGAGAGACGTCGGAGCAGGCCGCGGTCGGCGCGGGCAGATACGTTCAGCTCACCGTCGCCGACGACGGACGCGGTATCAAGCCGGATGTGCTTGCAAAGATGTTCGAGCCCTTCTTCACCACCAAACCGCGCGGCGAGGGCAGCGGGCTGGGACTGGCAAGCGTCTACGGGATCGTGGAGCAGGCGGGAGGGCTGGTCGACGCGACGAGCGAGCCTGGCCAGGGCGCCACCTTCCGCATACTTCTTCCCGCCGTCGGCGGCGCCGAGGACGCTTAAGAAACACCTTTGCAACCCGACTATCGCCCAGCGGTAACCATGTTACGAAGGCGTTGTTACTTGGTGGCGCGAAACGCCCGGGCCGCGCGCTCCAGGTAGCCGGGCAGCTCGTAGTCCTGACGCTCCAGGTACGCGGACAGGCCGCCGATCGAAGCCGGATCCTCGACCATGAGCTCGTAGGTGCTCTCTGCCGGTGGCTCGCCGGAAGGTGCCGGCAGCTCGAGGCCCGTCGAGCCGGGCTGCAGCCTCGACACGGGCGGGCTCGAATAGCGTCCCACCGGCTCACCCGGGTCTCGTCGCGGCAGAATCACCAGTGCGGAGCTTACGTGCCGCTCGGAACCGTCGGAGGGACGCCCCCTGACGCGCCCCCTCACCACCATCGTGGTAGAGCCGCCGCCGTCGAGGTTCAGGGCGCCGGTGGCGCCGAGCCTTCTCTTCAGAAACCCTGTGAGCTGTCCGAGAGACATCCCCACGCTGTAGCCTCGCTGCCTGCCGTCCACGGTGACGAGGAAGAGCTTGCCGTTGCGAGCGTTGTAGGCGATCGCGGTCCGGGGATGCTTGCCGCTGGCGAACGAGCTGCCGTCGTTGATGCTCTGGTGCTGCACACGCCCGCGTTCGATAAGCGTCGGGTTCCCACCCACCGTGTCGAAAACACCCGGCCAACCCAAGGACCACCCGTAGAAGATCTCGTCCCCCGAGAACATGGACCTGAGGTCGTCCGCATAAACGCCACCCTTCGGCGCATACAACGTGATGCCGCCCTTCGGGTAGACGGGACCCTGGCCGCACTTCGATTTGGTTACGAAGTGGCGTTGTTCGACTCCTACGGAGGCGATCTGAACTCCCTGCGAGTTGCTCGGAGCTCGGGTCACGTTCGTGGGCCGGGGCGGTTCGGATGCTTTCAGGCGAACGTAGCAGCCGAATCGGGGGGGGCTTTCCTCCGATCCTCCCGCCCGCGTGTAGGCGCGCAGCCGACCGCGCGACCCGTTCTTACGCGAATCGTCGTTGACCCGATCCACTTGATACGAGCCGGCTTCACCGAACTTGGGGTCCCAAACCCAGGCCTTCGTCTTTGGATGGTCGAAGAAGGCTCGCCGTTCGTCGACATCGAGGGCGAAGCCGCGTCCGAACTTGTACATGCCCGTCGCGGGATCGATATCCGCGCCCTGATCGAGCGAGCCATCCCGTGCGAAGGTGAAGACGGGGCGGCCACTCGGCCGCGAGTAGTCCCCGTTGATCGCGACGATCGCATTGGTTCGGTTTGCCATGGACCTAACGCGCTCGCGTCCGGGAAGAACGTTGTTCGCGAGCACCGTGTCGATGGTCGCCCGTGCCGAGGGTGAAAAGGTAACCACCCGCACCTTGTTCTTCGGCTTGGACAAGCGATACAAGCGATAGGATACGCCCGATGCGATCCGGCCACTCGGGGGACGCCTTTGCGCCTCGACGCCGGGTGATAGGAGCGCCATCGACACGAAAACCGCAACGACGGGCGCGATGAACTTGACTGCATTGCTGGATGTCGGCGCCATTGTCAGCGAGGCTACTCCCTGACGGAAAATCCTCAAGGCCCTTCGGCCAAAAAACAGCTATCCCGTGTAGTCGTAGAAGCCGCGCCCGGCCTTGCGGCCGAGATATCCGGCTCGCACCATGTGCTCGAGCAGTGGGGCAGGAGCGTAGCGGCGCTCGCGGAACTCCTCGTGAAGGGACTCGAGAATCGCGTAGCTGACGTCGAGTCCGACGATATCCAAGAGCTCGAACGGTCCCATCGGGTGCCCACAGCCGAGCTTCATGGCGGCATCGATGTCGGCGGGCGTGCCGTAGCCCTCCTCGTGCATGTGGACGGCGTCGTTCAGGTAGGGAAACAGCAGGAAGTTGACGATGAAGCCGGCCCGGTCCCGGCAGCGCACGGGCCGCTTGTCCAGCGTGCGTACCCACGAGGTACAGCGATTCTCGACCTCGTCGGCGGTGGCGACGGTACGAACGACCTCCACCAGCTTCATTACGGGAGCCGGATTGAAGAAGTGCATTCCGATGACCTTGTCCGGACGATCGGTGGCCGCCGCTAGGTCCACCACCGGCAGCGACGAGGTGGTGGTCGCCAGGATGGCGCCGGGCTTGGTTGCGGCGTCGAGCTCGTTGAAGACGACGCACTTGGTGGAGTGCTCCTCGGCGACCGCCTCGACGACGAGGTCGCACTCCGCCAGGTCCTCGAAGTCGAGCGTGGTGGTGATGCGCGCCAGCGTCGCGTCCGCGTCGGTACTCGAGAGCTTGCCCTTGTCGACGGCCCTGTCGAGACTCTTGCCGACGGCGGCTTTCGCCTTCTTTATCGAGGACTCGCTGCGCCCGCGAAGCACGACCTCTCCGCCTTTCCTTGCGATGACCTCGGCGATGCCCGAAGCCATCACACCGGTGCCCACGACTCCGACCGTGCCCACGTCGGAGGACGCCACATCCGTATCCATGGGCGCCGCGTCGATGACCTTGGGGGATTCGGGCGCCTCGTAGCGATAGAAGCCTCGACCCGTCTTGCGGCCCAGATAGCCGGCGGTCACGTACTGCTTGAGCAGGGGCTGAGGTGCATCCGCGTAGTCGCGCCACTGACGCCACAACGCCTCGCAAATCTCGTAACCGGAATCGAGTCCGATCAGGTCCAGCAGCGCGAGGGGGCCCATCGGATGACCGCAACCGAGCTGCATCGCGGCATCGATGTCCTCGCGCGACGCGTAGCCCTGGTCGTACATGCGCGTCGCCGCGTTGAGATACGGAAACAGCAGGAGGTTGGCGATGAACCCGGCCCGGTCGCGACACGGAACCGCCACCTTGCCGAGACCCTCCGCGAACTTCTTGGTGGACTGGATGACCTCCTCGTCCGTCGCCACGGTGTGGACGAGCTCGACGAGCTTCATCACCGTCGCCGGATTGAAGAAATGAAACCCGACCACGCGAGCGGGCCTGCCGGTGGCAACCGCCATGTCGATCACCGGCAACGAGGAGGTGTTGGTCGCTAGGATGGCCTCGTCCTTCAACACCTTGTCGAGCGCCGCGAAGGTCTCCTTCTTCAGCCCGAGCTTCTCGGGTACGGCCTCGAAGACGAGGTCGCAATCACTGAGATCGGCTATGTCGGTAGTCGACGACAGATGATCGAGTAGTTCTTCGGCCTCGCCCTGCTCGAGCTTGCCGCGCGTCACCGCTCGCCCGACGCTGCGCTCGATACGCTCGCGGCCCGCGCGCTCGGCCGCCTCGTCCATCTCCGAGAAAACGACGTCGAAGCCGCTACGCGCGACGACCTCACAGATCCCGGAGCCCATGGTGCCGCAGCCCACCACTCCGATCTTCCTGATGTCGATGGTCACTCGATGAACTCCTCTTAGGTGTCTGAGTAGGCCAGAGCCTAAACGCGCAGCGCGGGTGGCCGTCCTAACATTGCGCCATGAGCGATCCCTCCAAGGACCGGCACTGGATCTTCAGAACCTATGCCGGCTACGCCAGTCCCACCTTGACCAACACCCGCTTCAAGGCGAACTTGGCCAAGGGGCAGACGGGATTGAGCGTCGCGTTTGATCTTCCGACTCAAACGGGCTACGACTCGGACCACCTGATGGCGCGCGGCGAGGTCGGCAAGGTCGGCGTTCCCATCTCGCACCTGGGTGGCATGGAGCGCGTGTTCGACGGCATCCCCGTCGCCGAGATGAACACGTCGATGACGATCAATGCCACCGCGATGTGGCTGCTTGCGCTCTACATCGCGGTTGCGGACGAGCAGCGAGCGGATCGCTCCGCGCTCACGGGAACGACTCAGAACGACATCCTCAAGGAGTACCTGTCGCGCGGCACCTACATCTTTCCGCCCGAGGCCTCGATGCGTCTCACCACCGATATCATCACGTGGACGCTGCACAACACGCCGATGTGGAACCCGATCAACGTGTGCAGCTACCACCTGCAAGAGGCGGGGGCGGGGCCCGTGCTCGAGGTCGCTTACGCGCTCGCCAACGCCGTCGCCGTGCTAGACGCCGTCAAGGCGACGGGCGAGGTCTCCGACGACGACTTCCCGCGCCTCGTCGGACGCATCTCCTTCTTCTGCAACTCGGGGATCCGTTACATCGAGGAGACCTGCAAGATGCGAGCCTTCGGACGACTTTGGGATCGCATCACCAAGGAGCGCTATGGAGTCACCGACGAGAAGTTCCGACGCTTTCGGTACGGGCTCCAGGTCAACTCCCTCGGACTCACCGCGGCGCAGCCGGAGAACAACGTCTACAGGATCTTCCTCGAGATGGTGGCGGTGACGCAGAGCAAGTCGGCACGCGCACGAGCCGTGCAACTGCCGGCGTGGAACGAGGCCCTGGGTCTGCCGCGCGCGTGGGACCAGCAGTGGTCCCTGCGCGCTCAGCAGATTCTCGCCCTCGAGAGCGACCTGCTCGAGTACGAAGACATCTTCGAGGGCTCGAAGGTAATCGAGACCAAGACCACCGAGATCGAGACCCTGGCTTCCGAGGAGCTCGACCGGGTGCTCGAGCGAGGGGGCTCGGTCGAGGCCCTTTCCTTTATGAAGGAGCAACTCGTCGGAGCTCATGCCGGGCGGCGTAGAGCGATCGAGAGCGGTGAGCAGGTCGTCGTCGGAGTTAACCGCTACGTCACCGCCGAGCCCTCACCGCTGGTCGAGGGCATGGCCCAATCGGGGGCGATGGCCTTCGAGAGCATCGACCCGGCCGCGGAGGCCGAGCAGATCGAGGCGCTCGAACGATGGCGGGCAGAGCGAGACGCATCCCGGTCGCGCGCGGCGCTCGACGAGCTTCGGCGAGCGGCCGCCTCGGGAACCAACCTCATGGAGCCGTCCATCGCCGCGGCGCACGCCGGCGTCACCACGGGAGAGTGGGCCGACGCCCTACGCGAGACCTTCGGTGAGTACCGGGCGCCGACCGGCATGGGCGCGACGTCCGCTTCGGGCAACGTCGCGCCCTTGGAGGAGATTCGTGCGCGCGTCCGGGCCGCCGCCGAGCGCCTGGGCGTGCCCAAGCTCCGCATGCTCGTGGCCAAGCCCGGGCTCGACGGCCACAGCAACGCGGCCGAGCAGGTCGCCATTCGCGCTCGCGATGCCGGATTCGAGGTCGTGTATCAGGGCATCCGCCTGACGCCTCAGCAGATCGCCCGCGCCGCGGCCGACGAGGACGTGCACGTGATCGGAATCTCGATCCTCTCCGGGGCCCACGCCCTTCTGGTCCCCGACGTCATCGGGCGCCTCAGAGCCGAGGGCGTCGACCCCGCGTCGGTTCCGGTGATCGTCGGCGGGGTGATCCCCGACGAGGATGCGGCCAAGCTGAAGGAGCTGGGGGTGGCCCAGGTCTACACGCCCAGGGACTACGACCTCACCGAGATGATCGGCCGCATCGCCGATCTCATCGGAGCGCAGACCTCCGAGACCTAGACATGAGCAGAGCAACCCCCAGAAGAACGAGAGCGATCAGGAGCACGGTGGTGACCTCGGTCCACGGCGAGTCATCGCTCGCACTCGCCGGGGTCGTGCTCGTCTCATCGGCGGCCGCGGCTTCGTCGCCCGAGCCGGTCCCACCGTCGTCGGACGAGCCCGCGTAGACGACGGCCCCCGCGTCACCCGCGGTCTTGTCGTCACCGCCGACCACTACGGCCCCCACCATGCCGTAATGCAGATAGCACGCGTACGGATAGACGCCCGGCTCGGCGAAGCTGAAGCGCCGCACCTCACCCTGCTCGATGGCATCGTGCTCGCCCCAGCGGGCCCCCAGGCCCACGATGTTGTGCGTTACGGGATCCTTGTTGATGAACGCCACCTCCTGCCCGACCTCGACGTTCGCCACCGTCGGCTCGAAACAAGCCTTCCTGAGCTCGATGGCGACCGTCGCCTCGGTGGTGGCGGGGCTATGGCAGCCGCCCCCGGCCTGAGCGGGACCGACAAACGCGGCAACTCCGGCAACGACGGTGACCGCAAGCGTTACCAAGACCATCCGGCGGCGCATGGCAGGACTCCTCATCTCGACGGTATGTGCATCTGCTACACCGCGCGGGCCCGGGGGGTTCCGCCGACCCGATCGCTATCCATCAGAGCGTCGCTGAGCGACAAATCCCTGGACAACGATGCAGAGTGTCGGCCGCCACCGATCGTTATCCATTTGAGCGTCGCTGAGCGACAAATCCCTGGACAACGATGCAGGGAGTTAGTCCATGGACTCGGCGATGACCACGGCTTCGGAGCGGGACAGCCTCGATTCGAGGCGGAGCGTCACGCCGTCGCGCTCCCACAGCAGCACGTTGCCCGCCAGCCGCACCGTGTCGGTGCGGACGTCTCCGTCGGCCTCGAGATAGGCGATGGTGTGCGGCTCGCCCGAGATCCACAGCCCCTGGGTCCCATCGACGATCACCGGCACGACCCTGGTCCCGGGATCGCCCGAGGTGACCTTCTTGAGCGCATCCTCATCGGCGCTGGCGCCGGAGAACTGGGTCACCAGCGCGCCGAGCTCGGTGCCGGGTGCCGCGGGAAGGCCGGGCCCGGCCTCGTAGGCCAGCGCCACTTGGCCCCCGGAAACGGCAGGATCTAGATACACCGCGTCCGGCTCGCCGAGTTGGTCGGGAACTACCACGTCGAAGTCGACACGCTCGGAGGCCTCGGAGAGCGAGACCCTCTCGCCGAGGTTCAGCTCGTCTGCGGGACGCGGCAGCGGCCCGCCCCGCTCGATGCGCACGCCGCCGAGGCCCAGGAAGTCGGCTACCGCGGTCCTAACACCGGGGAAGGTGGCGAGGGTGGCGATGGCAACCAGCGCCACGACGATGGCCGCGTAGGCCAGCGTACGCGCCCCGCCGGACACCGAGCCGAACGTCCTGCGACGAGCTTGACGACCCTCGATCCGGGCATGCACCGGCCCGCTCACATCGGTCTCCGCGGGCCAGTCGATACGGGCACCCAGCTCCGTCAGGCTGCGTTCGAGATCGATCATCCGTCTTCCTCCATCACTTTGCGAAGGCGAGCCAGGGCGCGCGCCAGACGCGACTTGACGGTGCCGCGCGGCCAGCCCAGCACCTCGGCGGTCTCGCGTTCCGTCAGCTCCAGGAAGTAGCGGCATGAGATCGCGAGCCGGTCTTTCTCGTTCATGCGATTGACTGCCTCGAGCAGCGCGCGGTGGCTCTCCGCCGACGCGACCGCCGCCTCGGGTGATGGGGCCGCATCGCCCGAGGGACGGTCGAGCCGCTCGACTCGCAGCGCAAGCTGCGCCTGCCTCGAAGCCGAGCGGACGCGATTGCGGGCCTCGTTGGTCACGATGCGGAGCAACCACGGTTTGAACGGCGCCCCGCTACGAAAGCGACCGAGCGCGTAATACGCCTTCACGAAGGCCTCCTGAGTGGCGTCCTCGGCCTCGGCGGCGGAACGGGTGACGACGAACGCGACGCGCTGAGCCAGGCGCTGGTACCTCTCAACCAGCTGCACGTAGGCGTCTGCGTCACCGCCTCTAGCCAGGTCGACGAGTTCCTCGTCACCCAGTGGTCGGCCCTCCACCGAGGTGATCATCACCCCATCTACACCGGCGCGTCCGGATCGGTTCCGGGACGCACCAGACGAGCGTTACAGAGAGAGCCGGTGCGTCGGTCTAAAGGCCTCGATGAGCCGCCGATCGTGCGTGACGAGCAACACGGTGCCCTCGAATGCCGTCAGGGCTTTTTCGAGTTGCTCGATGGCCTCGAGATCGAGATGGTTGGTGGGCTCGTCGAGCACGAGCAGGTTGGCCCGCTGCGCCGCGAGCAGCGCGAGCGTGGCACGGCTTCGCTCGCCCGGCGAAAGGGACCGGGCCGGTCTGGACGCGTGATCCGCGGAAAGCGAGAACTTTGCCAGCAGCGAGCGGGCCGGCTCGTCCAACAGGCCGGATCGGTCCCGGAACACCTCCAGCCAGGGCCTGTCCTGCTCGAAGACCCGGCGGTCCTGGTCCATGAGGCCGACGCGCACACCGGGGCCGATCCGTTTGCGGCCCGACTCGAGCGGGAGCGCTCCGATCAAGGTGCCGACCAGCGTGGACTTGCCGCTGCCGTTGGCGCCGGTGATCAGGACGCGGTCGCCCCACCTAATGTCGACGTCGAGGGGGCCAAGGACGAAGTCCACGCGTCTGACTACCGCTTGCTCGAGCCGCGCGACGATCTGGGCGCTGCGCGGCGCGTGCCCGAACGACAACTCGAGCCTCCAACCCTCGAAGGGCTTGTCTACCTCCTCGAGTCGCTCGAGCCGACGCTCGATGACCTTCGCCCTCGTGGCCGCGTTCTCCGCCCTCTCGATCCGCCCCGACCTGATGAACTTGTCGGGGTCGCTCGGGCTCCGCCTTGCCCTCGCGGCGCCCGCGCGGGAGTTAGACATCCGCCGCCGCGCCTCGTCCGCCAGTCGCTTGCGCTCGGCCTGATAGCTCTCGTAGGCCTTGGCCCGGGCGTCCTCAGCGACCTCACGCTCGCGCACGAAGGCGTCGTAGCCGCCGGCAAACGAACGCGCTCCTCTTACTTCGTCGAGTTCGAGCACGCTCGTGACACAGCGGTCTAGGAAGGCCCGGTCGTGACTGACGAGCACCATTCCCCCCGCATTGGCATCGACGAATTCCTCGATCAGTTCGAGTCCGGCGAAATCGAGGTCGTTGGTCGGCTCGTCGAGCAAGAAGATGTCGAAGCGCGCGAGCAAGAGCCCTGCGAGCTGAGCGCGGGCGCGCTGCCCTCCGGACAACGAACCCAACCGCCGGTCCAGCCCTGCTTCGAGGCCGAGGCGGTCGATCATTTCGTGGGCGCGTGGCTCGAGATCCTCGCCGCCGAGCGCAACGTAGCGCTCGACGCTGTCGGTGTACGCCTGGATCGAGTCGAGCGCACCGTTCATACGCGCTCGACTCGCCTCCATCTCTTGAACCGCGCGACCAACACCCGTGCGTAGCGCGATCAACTCGTACAGGGTGAGGTCCCTCGCGGCGGAGGTCTCCTGCGGAAGGTAGCCCACGGTGACGGTCGGCCCGGATCGCTCCACGCGCCCGGAGTCGGGCGCGACCATGCCCGCCAGAATCTTCAGTAACGTGGTCTTGCCCGACCCGTTCGGCCCGACCAAACCGACGCGCTCGCGGGGCGAGACCGTCAGGGTGACCTCGCGCAGAAGCGAGCGCGTGGCGAACGACTTGGAGACTGACGAGGCCGACAGGACGGCCGGAGCGGCGGAGTAAACGGAAGACACGACAACCCCTCGAGAAGAACAAACGGAAAGGACGATGCGGCCCCGATGGGGCCCGGCTCGATCAAGGGGTTGCTCGTTACATGGTGGACACCTTAGGTCAGGTCAACTTCTGATACAACTCAGACTTGTCCGAGAAGTTGGACACTCTCTAATGGAGGTTTCGTGGCAAAACTTAGGGCCGCCGTGCTGGCAGCGGGACGCGGGGTGCGCATGGGCGGCGACCGGCCCAAAACCCTGATCTCGGTGGGCGATCACGAGCCGATGCTGCACTACCTTCTGAGAGGCCTGCGCGCCGCCGGGGTGGATGACCTGATGGTAATCACGGGCTTCATGCATGAGGCGGTCACCGCTTACGTTGCCGAACGTTGGGGCGATGACCAAGTGAGCTACGTGTTCAATCCTCGCTACGCGTCGTGGGGGAACTTCCACTCCGCGCGGCTCGCCGCCGATCAATCTCCCGGCTTCGACCTCATGATCGTCAACTGCGACATCGTGATCCATCCCGACGTCTTCAAGCGCGTAGTGTCGACCGAGGGGGACCTTGTTCTCGCGGTCGAGCAGCGCTACGGCCTCGATAAAGAGGACATGCGGGTAAGAGTCGATGGCGGCCGCGTAACTGACATCGGCAAGGACCTCGAGATGCAGTTCAGCGTGGGTGAGTTCTGTGGCGTATCGCTTATGCGGGGGGCTGCCCAACCCCTCTACCGGGATCTGGCCACCTCGATCGAGTGGCAACGTTCGTCGACCATCTACTACGAGGACATCTACAAGCAGATGCTCGGCCACGTCGAGGCCCGCGCTGCCGAGGTTCGTCCCGGAGAGTACGCGGAGATCGACACCCCGGAAGACGTGCGGACCGCTATCGACGTCATCGAGCGGCATCGAGCGGCCTTCAACGACAGCTCCGGCCAACCTCAGCCGGCCTGACGGGCGAGCGGGGGCACTAATTGGAGTCACCCGAGGTCTTCGTCTTCGAGGCCACCGAGGACGAAGCGGATGCGGCTGCCGATCTCGCCGGCCACGTCGGTGACCTTGGCGTCACCGCCCCCTTCGTAATCGGATCCGTTCACGGCACGCACCTCTCCGCCGCGATCAAGTCCGCCGGCGATGCGGTGATCCCGCCACCAGGTGCCAACAAACACTACGCGACCGAACTCGGCGCTCGAATCCGGCGTTCGGGTACGGACGCGGTCGTGGCTGTGGGCGGAGGGCGGGTGCTGGATGTCGCCAAGCTCGCCGCCGCCCGCGCCGGGCTGACCGTCATTGCGGTGCCCACCCAACTCAGCCACGACGGCATCTGCTCACCCGTGGCGGTGGTACCCGACGATTCGGGCCTGAGCCAGAGCCTCGCCGCCATCCCCCCGCGTAGCATCTACCTCTCGATGCCGACCCTGGTCAAGGCGCCGGTCGCATCGGTACGAGCCGGGCTCGGAGACCTCATGGCCAACCCCTTAGCGCTGCGCGACTGGGCGCTGGCGACCGAGCGTGGGCTCGCGTCGGTCGACCAGCGGTCCTGGGACCTTTCGGCTCAATCCTTCGAGATGGTCCAGGGGTACCTGACGCACGATTCAAGGGAGGTGGCGACGGATCAGCGGTTCCTCCGCCACCTCGCCGATGCCCTCGTCCTGTCGGGCATGTCGATGATCGTCTCGGGGACATCCCGGCCCGCCTCCGGTGGCGAGCACGAGATCAGCCACGCCATCGACACGATCTTCGGGGGTCGGGCGCTCCACGGCGCCCAGGTGGCCTTCGGGTGCATCATTTCGGTCGCCCTCTACGGGGACGATGTCGCGGCA
The DNA here is from genome assembly GCA_050693975.1 of Actinomycetota bacterium. GTDB lineage: Bacteria > Actinomycetota > CADDZG01 > CADDZG01 > WHSQ01 > WHSV01. The sequence continues at coordinate 3,658 of JBOGWV010000133.1, read as the reverse complement.
TTCAGACGCCAGCTCGCACGCGTCGGACTCCCTCACCATCGCCGCCAGCTCGGGCTGACCGAGGACGACGTCGTGAAGGTGTTGCTGGCAGCCCCCGAGACGAGGCCGGGTCGTTTTACCATCATCGAGGACGCCAACCTCGACGAACCCAAGGCCGTCGAGCTCGTCCGCCGGATCTGGGCCGAGTGAGTCCCGCTCTTGGACGCACCCACCTTCATCGCGCTCGGTCACCGACGAATCTGCCCAATGCCGCCTCGCGCCCCTATCATCTAATCCCAGATGGCTAAGACCGCCGAGGTCGAACCCGAGCAGCAGAGGGTAGTCGAGCGCAAGCCGATGCAGCTGCAGAGCGCCAGGCGCATAGCGCTTCGTGTCCTCATCGACGCGCTGGCGGTAATGGTTGCGCTATTCGGTGCCTCGATCGTTCGCTTCGAGATCCTCGACAGCAGCCCGGCCCTTCAAAACGGATGGACCTACGCTGGGCTTACGCTCGTGTCAACGCCGGTGTGGCTGACGCTGTTTTGGATCTACGGGCTCTACGAGCCACGCCAGGTCCTGAGTCCAGTTAACGAGTTCAAGCAGGTCTTCCACGGCGTGGTCGCAGGAACCGTCCTGTTGCTGATTACCGACTCCTTTCTGAATATGAACCTGGCGAGGGGGTGGGCCCTACTGGCCATGGTCAGTGGCTTCGTGTTCGTTGGCGGCGAAAGGCTTGCGGTCCGAAAGACCCTTCATTTCCTGCGCAGGCGCGGCGGCGATGCCACTCGAACCCTGGTGCTCGGCGCCAACCACGAGGGTCGCACGGTTGCTAGGACGTTGGAGCGAGAGGGCTGGCTGGGGTACGAGATCGTCGGTTTCCTCGACGATGACAGGCCCGTCGGTGATCAGATCGGTGACGGTCGCACCGTGGTGGGCTCAATTGGGGACGTGAAGAGGGTCATCTCCGAGCTCCGGGTGAATCTAATTCTGATTGCCGCGACCGCGTTCGAGACGCCGAAGCTCAACAAAGTGTTCTGGGAGTTGCAGGATTGTGACGTGGACATGCAGATCACCTCGGGCACCGTCGATCTGATCGCATCACGCATGACGGTGCAGTCGGTAGCCGGCGTTCCACTCCTGTACGTGCGCCGAACCGGGATCAGTCGTCTCCAACAGATTATGAAACGCACGCTTGACATCGTGGGATCGCTCGGTCTGATCGTGGTTCTCTCACCTCTACTCGCCGGCATCGCCATCTGGATCCGCCGCGATTCCAAGGGGCCCGCGATCTTCAAGCAGGTGCGCTCGGGACGCGGGGGCAAGACCTTCGTGTGCTGGAAGTTCCGCACCATGGTGATGGACGCGGAGAGCAAACTAGGCGAGCTCGAGCATCTCTCTGAGGGCCCAGGCCTGCTGTTCAAGTTGAAGGAGGATCCCAGGGTCACGACCGTGGGCCGGTGGCTGCGGCGATACTCACTCGACGAGCTCGCTCAACTCATTAACGTGCTTCGGGGTGAGATGAGTCTTGTGGGTCCGCGCCCCGCGCTGCCCAGCGAGGTCGAGCAGTACGACGACTGGGTACGAAACCGCCTGCGTGTGAAACCGGGCATGACCGGCTTGTGGCAGGTGAGCGGCCGGACCGAGACGAGCTTTGCCGACTACGTGCGCTACGACCTTTTCTACATCCAGAACTGGTCTCTGAGCCTCGACCTCTGGATTCTCTGGCGCACGTTCAGGGCGGTCCTATCTGCCGAAGGGGCTCACTAGGCCTCAAGGTCCACGCGGACGCGGCGGGGCGCTCCGCGAAGTATTAGTCTGATCTCATGCTGGAGGAAATCATCGTCACAGTGGACGATCGCCCGAGCCTCCTCGCCGATCTGGGGGAGCTCCTCGGGAAGCAGGCCGTCAACATAGAGACGCTCGCGGCGACGAGCCACGACGGCCGCAGCATCATCCATTTGGTCGTGGACGACGGCGAGGAGGCGGCCGAGACCCTGGCCTCCAACGGATTCAAAGTCGAGGGCAGCAGGCCGGTGATCAGCGTGACCCTCGACGATCGTCCCGGTGAACTCGGACGCTACTGCCGGAGACTGTCCAAGGCCGGAGTTTCGATCTCATCGGTGTACCTGGCTCATCGAAATGGTGGCGAGACCGAGCTGGTGTTCGCGGTCGACAACCTCGAGGCAGCCACCACCGCCTAGGCGCACCGCGGAGGGGACCCCAACGAGTGAGGCCCCCAACGGCGCAAGACACCTTGACCGGGATTACGCGGTGGCCGTACGAACCACCGAGCCGGCCGTTCCGAAGTAGATCGCCAGCAAGGCCGTCGCCAGGTGAAGCACGCTGTCGGCTGGGTTGTTCTTGATCAGGTCATCAACAATCACGCCGCCCGCAAAGCCGAGAATCGCAAGCAACAGATAGACCACACCGACCACGAGATTCACCGTCCTGGCTGTTGCCGCGGTGCGAGAACCGATAAGCAACAGGGCACCGACGAGTAGATGCGCGACGTTGTGCAATGGGTTGATCCCGAAGATCCCGAGAAGGGTGTCGGGATCGCCACCCGTTCCCTCTGTAACGAGCGGACCGACGAAACCAAGTAATCCAACCAGGACGTATACGGCGCCGAATACGAGACCGAACAACTGTCCAGGGGACTTGGCGGCTGCAACGGTAGACATTCCTCTCCCCTTTCATTACGGATGTTTCTTCTAGCCGACCGGTTTCCACGGGGCGGTCGCTTACACGGACACGTTTTCAGATCCAGACACGCAAGTCTCCCGACCACCCAAATTGATGTTCGTTGGACGTAACGTGGCTGGATTGGATTACCCATCACCGATCTCTGATGGACGTCGGACGGCCAGACTCCGGGAGAATTAGCAAGGATGACCGAACACGACGCCCCCACGGGGCTCATAGGCGCAGGCGCTCTGCTGCTGACGCTCGGCGGAGTGCTGCTGTGGCTGAACATGCTGTCCGGGCCGGTGAACCTCGGGGCCGGATTGCTCGAGGCCCGCTCCCACCTGACCAAGGCGCAGCAAGCGCTGGAGAACACCGCCTTCAAGAAGGCGACGCGCGAAACCTACGCAGCGCAGGGCGCCGTTATTCGAGCGCGGCGCGGGTTCGATGCGGACAGCCCTCTCATGGACCTCGCAACGCTTTCACCCACGGTCGACGATGCGATGACCGAGTTGCCGCGCCTGTTGAACGCGGTTGGTTTCGCCGCAGACGCGGCGTCCGGCACCCTGGAGATCGGGGTGGGAGCGTTGCGGGGGCCCGACATGATCGTGACGCCCGACCCGGACGACGCGGGCGGATCGATCATCCGCATCGACCGCATCGAGGCTCTTAGCGACACCCTCCGCCAGATCCGAGCAGACATCACGGCCGCCGGCGCCGAGTTCCAGGAAATCGATCTCCAGAACCTCCCTCGGAGACTGCACGATGAGGTCCGAGACGGCATCGATGAGGCCACCTCCACCGACCAATTGTTGGCCAGAGTGCAGGCGGGATTCGAGGTGTTGCCGGAGATTCTCGGCCGCGACGAGCCCCGCACCTACGTCATTGGATTTCAGAACTCGGCGGAGCTCAGGGGCTCTGGAGGGGCCTTGTTGCAGTTCGAGTTCCTCACGATCGAAGACGGGCGCCCGCAACTCGCAAGCAGCACAAAGGGGTC
>JBOGWV010000132.1:0-7652 GCA_050693975.1 Actinomycetota bacterium | reverse complement strand
CCCGAGTTCGATGAGCTGTGGCAGGCCCGGTTGCCCCGGGAACCGCCGGAGTCAGGGGTACATCGTCGAACGATTGTGTCTGCGGGAGGACATCCCGGATGCCCGGCCACCTCCAACGGCCCGGGTCACTCCGGTTCCTATCTCCCGGCAAGGCCACAACAAAAGGTTCGCCTTGGCGTGGGTAGGTGTGCCCACGAGGCGGATCCATAGAGGTGAGGCGCCCGGCACGACCGGGTCACAGAGCGAGGACCATACGCCGCGCGACATGGCGGTGAGCAGGTCAAGCGATCACGCGTGAGATAGGGAGAGGAACGAAGTTGCCAACGATTCAGCAACTGGTCCGTCAGGGACGGCAGTTCAAGAAAGAGAAGTCGAAGTCGCCGGCCCTCAAGGGGTCGCCGCAGCGTAGGGGCGTTTGCACCCGCGTCTACACGACTACTCCCAAGAAGCCGAACTCCGCTCTTCGCAAGGTCGCTCGCGTTCGCCTCACCTCTCAGATCGAAATCACCGCTTACATCCCAGGAATCGGCCACAACCTGCAGGAGCACTCCATCGTGCTCGTGCGTGGGGGCCGAGTGAAAGACCTCCCCGGCGTGCGCTACAAGATCGTGCGCGCCGCCCTCGACACCGCCGGGGTGCGTGACCGAAGCAAGTCGCGCTCCAAGTACGGCGCCAAGAAGGGCGGTGCGGTCTAGACATGCCTCGGCGTGGAGCAGCTGCCCGCAGGATCATTAGCCCCGACCCCATCTACGGCTCGGTACTCGTCACCCAGGTCACTAACCGGATCATGACGCGCGGCAAGCGCAGCCTTGCCGAGGGGATCGTCTACGAGGCCCTCACCAAGGTCGGCGACCGTACCGGCAAGGATCCGCTTCCCCTGCTAAAGAAGGCGATCGACAACATCAAGCCGTTGCTCGAGGTGCGTTCTCGTCGCGTGGGCGGCGCCACTTACCAGGTTCCCGTCGAGGTCATAACTCGCCGAGGAACCACCCTTGCGATTCGGTGGCTGGTGACCTTTTCGCGCAATCGTCGCGAGCGCTCGATGGCCGACCGTCTGGCCGCCGAGATTCTCGACGCGTCGGGCGGCACCGGTGGCGCGGTGAAGCGACGCGAGGACATGCACAAGATGGCTGAGGCGAACAAGGCCTTCGCCCATTACAGATGGTGAGCTAGATGGCAGAAGCAGCACAGAACGAGAAGCAACAAAAGAGCCCGCAGCTCAAGGCTGTGAAGGGTGGCGGCGCGCCCACGATCAGGGAGTATCCGCTCAGCCATACCCGCAACATCGGGATCATGGCTCACATCGACGCGGGCAAGACCACCACAACCGAACGCATCCTGTACTACACGGGCAAGACCTACAAGATCGGCGAGGTCCACGAGGGCGGCGCCGTCATGGACTGGATGGAGCAGGAGCAGGAGCGCGGCATCACGATTACCTCCGCCGCCACCACCGCCAACTGGAAGGGCTACTGGATCAACTTGATCGACACGCCCGGACACATCGATTTCACGGTCGAGGTCGAGAGGTCGCTGCGCGTGCTGGACGGCGCGGTCGCGTTGTTCGATGCGGTCGCGGGTGTCGAGCCGCAGTCCGAAACGGTATGGAGGCAGGCCGATCGATACAACGTGCCTCGCATGTGCTTCGTCAACAAGATGGACCGTACGGGTGCCGACTTCTACCGCTGTGTAGAGATGATCGGACAAAGGCTCAACGGCACTCCTGCCGTCATCCAGCTCCCGATCGGGTCCGAGGAGAACTTCCACGGAGTCATCGACCTGGTCACCATGGTCGCCCACTACTGGCCCTCGGACGGCATGGGCGAAGAGTGGGAGGACCGTGAGATCCCCGAAGACATGAAGGCGGACGCCGAGCGTTACCGTCACGATCTCATCGAGATCCTCGCGGACCTCGACGAGGAGTTGATGGAGTCCTACCTCGGCGACGAAGAGATCTCTGTCGACATGATGCGGCGGGCGCTTCGCAAGGGGACGGTCTCGAGCTCGATCAACCCGATCCTGGCGGGGTCTGCGTTCAAGAACAAGGCCGTGCAGCCGCTCCTGGACGCCATTACCTGGTACCTGCCGAGCCCCCTAGACGTTCCTCCTTACGAGGGCACCAACCCCAACACCGGCGAGCCCGAGATCCGCAGGCCCCAGGACGACGAGCCCTTCTCGGCCCTCGCCTTCAAGATCATGACCGACCCCTATGTGGGTCGGCTCACCTACATGAGGGTCTACTCGGGAACGCTCAAGAGTGGCGATCAGGTGATCAACTCCACGCGCGAGCGCAGAGAGCGAATCGGTCGTCTGCTGCAGATGCACGCCAACCACCGTGAGGACAAAGACGCGGTCTTCGCCGGCGACATCGTTGCGGTAGTGGGTCTGAAGAACACGCTTACGGGCGACACGCTTACCGACCCGGGTGCTCCCGTGTTGCTCGAGGAGATGACCTTCCCGGCTCCGGTGATCGACGTCGCCATCGAGCCCAAGTCCAAGGTCGACTCCGAGAAGCTCGGCACCGCGCTGCAGAAGCTCGCCGAGGAGGACCCCACCTTCCGGGTCCACACCGACGAAGACACCGGACAGACCATCATCTCCGGAATGGGCGAGGTTCACCTCGAGGTGATCGTCGACCGGCTCATCCGAGAGTTCAAAGTCGGAGCCAACGTCGGTAAGCCTCAGGTCGCCTACCGCGAGACGATCAAGAATCCGGTTGAAAAGGTCGAGACCCGCTACGTCAAGCAGACCGGTGGTAAGGGTCAGTACGCTCACGTGGTTCTCAAGATCGAGCCGACGGGCCCAGGCGGGGGCTACGAGTTCGTCAACAAGATCAGTGGTGGACGAATCCCGCAGGAGTACATTCCCAGCGTCGACCAGGGTATCCAGGAAGCGATGGCGTCCGGCGTGATGGCCGGCTACCCCGTCGTCGACCTCCGCACCACCTTGCTCGACGGGAGCTACCACGACGTCGACTCGTCCGAGATGGCATTCAAGATCGCCGGTTCGATGTGCTTCAAGGACGCGGCCAAGAAGGCGAAGCCGGCTCTGCTCGAGCCGATCTTCGACGTCGAGGTCACGACTCCCGAAGAGCACATGGGTGACGTCATCGGTGACCTCTCGGGTCGTCGCGGGAAGATCGAGTCAATGGACCAGCGTGGCACCGACCGCATCGTGAAGGCACAAGTTCCGCTGTCGGAGATGTTCGGTTACGCAACCGAGTTGCGAAGCCGCACACAGGGTCGCGCCACTTACAACATGCAGTTCAACAGCTACCAGGAAGTACCTCAGTCAATCGCAGACGACGTAGTCGCAACGGTTCGCGGAGAACCGCCACAGAGGTAGGGGAGAGGAAGAGGAGATATGGCTAAGGCTAAGTTCGAGCGCAGCAAGCCGCACGTCAACATCGGCACGATGGGTCACATCGACCACGGCAAGACAACCCTTACCGCGGCGATCACCAAGGTTCTTCACGAGCAGAACCCGGACGTGCAGACCATGGCGTTCGACGAGATCGACAACGCTCCCGAAGAGAAGGAGCGGGGGATCACCATTTCGATCTCGCACATCGAGTACGAGACCGAGAACCGCCACTACGCCCACGTAGACATGCCGGGGCACGCCGACTACATCAAGAACATGATCACCGGCGCCGCCCAGGTTGACGGCGCGATTCTCGTGGTCTCCGCGGCCGACGGCCCCATGCCCCAGACGCGTGAGCACGTGCTGCTCGCCCGCCAGGTCAACGTGCCCTACCTCGTCGTGGCCCTCAACAAGGTCGACATGGTGGACGACCCCGAGCTCCTCGACCTCGTCGAGCTCGAGGTGCGCGAGCTGCTGACCGAGAACGAGTACCCCGGCGATGACGTTCCGGTCGTCCGCGTCAGCGCGCTCAAGGCGCTGGACGGGGACGAGGAGTCCGCGAAGGGCGTTATCGAGCTCATGGCGGCGGTCGACGAGTACATCCCCGAGCCGGATCGCGACACCGACAAGCCGTTCCTCATGCCGATCGAGGACGTCTTCACGATCACCGGTCGAGGCACGGTGGTGACCGGTCGCGTCGAGCAGGGGGTGCTGAAGCTCGGCGAGGAGATCGAGATCGTAGGCATCCACGAGAAGACCGACAAGACCGTGGTTACCGGCATCGAGATGTTCCGCAAGATGTTGGACGAGGCGCAGGCCGGCGACAACGCGGGGATCCTTCTCCGAGGGACCAAGAAGGACGATGTCCAGCGTGGTCAGGTTCTTGCAAAGCCGGGCAGCGTGACTCCCCATACTAAGTTCCAGGCTCAGGTGTACGTCCTGAACAAGGATGAGGGTGGCCGCCACACGCCCTTCTTCGACAACTACCGCCCGCAGTTCTACTTCCGCACCACCGACGTGACCGGTTCCATCAAGCTGCCCGACGGGACGGAGATGGTCATGCCGGGCGACAACACCGAGATGGCGGTCGAGCTCATTCAGCCCATCGCCATGGACGAGGGCCTGCGGTTCGCCATTCGAGAGGGTGGCCGCACCGTCGGTGCCGGTCGCGTGGTGAAGATCACGGAATAGCGATCGTCTCGACGATCGCGAGCATTACCCGACGGCGCCGCGGCAGCGGCGGCGTGAGCGGAGCCGCCGCAAGGCGGTGAAGCGGGAGGGAAACGAAATGGGATTGGGGAGCTGGTCCGAGGGTCGGACCGGGTCCCGCAAAGAGAGGAAAGCACTTGGCAGCCGGAATGAAGATTCGGATCAGGCTGAAGGCCTACGACCACGAGGTCATCGACCAAAGCGCGAAGAAGATCGTCGAGACGGTGACCCGAACGGGCGCGAGTGTCAACGGTCCGATCCCGCTTCCCACGGAACGTGCGATCTACACGGTCATCCGGTCGCCACATAAGGACAAGGATTCGCGCGAGCACTTCGAGATGCGCACGCACAAGCGTTTGCTCGACATCGTGAATCCGACGCCCAAGACGGTCGACTCGTTGCAGCGTCTCGACCTTCCGGCCGGCGTGGACATCGAACTCAAGCTGTAGATAGCCAGAGATAAGAGGCACCAGCGATCTTGAAGAAGATCGCGAGAAAGGAAAATGCCAGATGGCAGAGGTGAAAGGGATCCTCGGTCGCAAGATCGGGATGACCCAGATCTTCGATGAGGAGGGACACGCGGTCCCAGTGACCGTCATCGAAGCTGGGCCCTGTCGCGTCGCCCAGACCAAGACGCCGGAAAAGGACGGCTACACGGCCGCCCAACTGGCGTTCGGCGAGGCGAAGCGGACCAACAAACCAATTGCCGGCCACTACAGCAAGGCCGGTATCAGTCCGGCGCGCCATCTCGTCGAACTTCGTCTCGAGAACCTCGAGGACTACGCCCTCGGCTCGGAGATCAGGGCCGACGTCTTCGAACCGGGCGAGATTGTGGACGTCGTCGGCGTCACCAAGGGCAAGGGTTTCGCCGGTGTCATGAAACGCCACGGCTTCAAGGGACTCTCGGCGACTCACGGAACCCAGCGCAAACACCGAAGCCCCGGCTCCATCGGTGGCTGCGCAACACCCGCCCGCGTGTTCAAGGGGACTCGCATGGCCGGCCAGATGGGTCATACGCGGGTGACGACGTTGAACCTCAAGGTCATCAAGGTGGATCCCGAGCGCAACCTGATGCTCGTGCGCGGAGCCGTTCCCGGGCCACGCGGCGGTCTCGTAATGGTGCGCACGGCGATCCGAGTCGCTCGCCGCGGCGCAGGCGCGACCGCGGCGCAGAAGAAGGGGGCCTAGCCGATGGCAAAGGCAACCGTCATCGACGCGACCGGTAAGAGCACCGGCAATAAGGACCTGCCCGAGGAGTTCTTCGGGGGCAAGGTCAACGAGGCCGTTATGCACCAAGTGGTGGTCGCGCAACTCGCCGCCGCTAGGAGTGGGACTGCGTCGACCAAGACGCGCTCCGAGGTGCGCGGCGGCGGAGCGAAGCCCTGGCGCCAGAAGGGCACCGGCCGGGCACGTCACGGATCCAGCCGCAGCCCCATCTGGGTCGGTGGCGGCACGGTGTTCGGCCCGAGGCCTCGTGACTACTCAATGCGTGTCAACAAGAAGATGCGCAAGGCCGCGTTGCGAAGCGCGTTGCTGGACAAGGCCGACAACTCCAAGCTGTTCGTGCTCGATGCATTCGACGAGACGAAGACGAAGGCGGCTGCGAAGTGCCTGGAGGCCGCAGGAATCAGCGGTCGCGTGCTCATCGTCATCGATGGAGACGACGAGGGCTCAACGGCCGTCGACCGCGCCTTCCGCAACCTCGCGGGCGCTGCCTTCTCCCTTTACGGATCGCTGGGCACCTACGACGTGCTGGTTGCCGACGTGGTCATCTTCACAACCGCCGCCTTCGAGGGATTCACCTCATCGAAGCGAGCCGGCAAGGGCAAGGACACCGATCAGGAGGTGAGCGCGTAGATGGGCTCCACCAAGAGCGACGCGCGCGACGTGATCCTGGCACCGGTTGTCAGCGAGAAGTCCTATTCGCTGCTCGATTCGAACGCCTACACCTTCGTGGTTCATCCGGACTCCAACAAGACCGAGATCCGCCAAGCGGTCGAGAAGATATGGAACGTCAAGGTGGTCTCGGTGAACACGATCAACCGCAAGGGCAAGAGCAAGCGATTTCGCTTCACCGCGGGAAGGCGCCCCGACACCAAGCGAGCGGTGGTCAAGCTCGCCGAGGGCGACAAGATCGAGATCTTCGAGCAGCAGGGCTAGGGGAGTAATCATGGCCATCCGTAAGGCGAAACCAACATCACCGGGCAGACGGTTCCAGACCTTTGCCGACTACTCCGAGATCACCCGGAGCGAGCCTGAGAAGGCACTGCTCGAGCCCAAGCCGCACCGGGCCGGTCGAAATAACTACGGCCGCATCACGACGCGTCACCAGGGTGGCGGCAACAAGGTGCGCTACAGGGTCATCGACTTCCGTCGCAACAAGGACGGCGTTCCGGCCAAGGTCGCCCACGTCGAGTACGACCCCAACCGCAACGCTCGCATTGCGCTACTGCATTACGCCGACGGCGAGAAGCGCTACATACTGATGCCGGGCAGAGTGAAGGTCGGCGACACGCTCGAGTCCGGAGCCGGAGCAGACATCAGGCCCGGCAACGCGCTGCCGCTTCGCAACATCCCGGTCGGCACGACGGTCCACAACGTCGAGATGCGCCCGGGTGGCGGCGGCAAGATGGCCCGCAGCGCCGGTTCTTCGGTCCAGCTGGTCGCCAAGGAGGGCGGCAGGGCGACCCTGCGACTGCCCTCTGGCGAGATGCGGATGGTCCAAATGGACTGCCGCGCCACCGTCGGCGAGGTCGGCAACCCCGAGGCCGAGCTGGTGTCGATCGGAAAGGCCGGACGTAACCGCTGGAAGGGCAAGCGTCCCTCGGTCCGCGGCGTGGCCATGAACCCGGACGACCACCCCCTCGGAGGTGGAGAGGGCTAGTCGTCGGGCGGACGTCACCCAACTAGCCCGTGGGGCAAGAAAGAGGGCCGCACCCGTCAGAAGAAGCAGTCGGACGCCCTGATCGTCCGTCGCCGTCGCAAGAAGAGGGGTCGGTAGTGCCTAGGAGTCTGAAGAAGGGCCCATTCGTCGACGATCACCTGCTGGTCAAAGTCGTCGAAATGAACAAGCGCAATGA
>JBOGWV010000131.1:0-3018 GCA_050693975.1 Actinomycetota bacterium | reverse complement strand
TGATCTCAAGGAGGAGATCCCAAGTATGGGCAAGGGCAAGGACAGACACACCGAGTTAGGGCTGAAGGAAGAGGACCTGCTCGAGATGTACCGGTTCATGCTGCTGGCGCGCTTTTGCGACGAGCGGCAATGGGCGCTGAACCGGCAGGGCAAGGCCCCCTTCGTGGTGCCCGTCTCGGGGCACGAGGGCGCGCAGATGGGATCGATCTGGGCGTTCGAGCGCGGGAAGGACGTCTTCTGCCCCTACTACCGCGACATGGCCCTGTGCCTGGCGGCCGGCTTCACTCCCAAGGACGTGTTCACGGGTCTTTTCGGAAAGGCCGACGACCCCTCATCGGGAGGGCGCCAGATGCCGGCGCACTGGGGCAGCCGCAAGCTCAACATCATCACCGGCTCCTCGCCGATCGCGACCCAGGTGTTGCATGCCGCCGGGATCGCGTACTCAAAGAAGTACAAGCACGAGGATTCGGTGGTCGGAACCTGGTTCGGCGAGGGCGGTACCTCGGAGGGCGACTGGCACGGCGCGATGAACTTCGCAGGTATTCACAAGCTCCCCCTGGTCTTCTTCTGCGAGAACAACCAGTACGCGATCAGCGTGCACGAAACCAAGCAGGTAGCGGGTCGTGTCTACAAACGGGCCGAGGGGTACGGCATGCCGGGTGTCGAGGGCGACGGCAACGACGTGCTCGAGACCTACAGGCTGTCCAAAGAGGCGGTCGACCGTGCCCGGGCGGGCGAGGGCCCATCGCTGCTCGAGTTGCGCACCTACCGCTTCTACTCACATACCTCCGACGACGACGACCGCACATATCGCTCGCGCGAAGAGGTGGACGAGGCGCGCAAGAAGGACCCCATCTTGCGCTTCGAGAAGTACCTGGGTGAGGTCGAGATCCTCGACGACAAGGGCGTCGAGGAGAAGCGGGAGGCGGCCAAGGTCGAGGTCGCCGAGGGCGTTAGCCAGGCGAACGCCTCCGAGTTCCCCGATCCCTCCACCGCCATGCTGCACGTCTTCGGGGAGGTGCACTAATTGCCGGTTAAGACGCTGATCCAAACCGTTCACGACACCCTGCAAGAGGAGATGCAGCGGGACGACCGCATCATCGTGCTAGGTGAGGACGTCGGTGCACGCGGCGGAGTGTTCCGCGCCACCATGGGCTTCGCGGACGAGTTCGGCGAGGAGCGCGTCCTCGACACGCCGCTCGATGAATGCCTGATCGCAGGAGTTGCGATCGGCATGGCGCTCGACGGGCTGCGCCCGGTGGCCGAGATGCAGTTCGCCGACTTCATCTGGCCCGCGTTCAACCAGATCGTGTCCGAGGCCGCACGCATCCGCTACCGCAGCAACAACGACTTCTCCGTGCCCATGGTCATCCGCACGCCGTACGGCGGCGGTGTGCACGGAGCGCTTTATCACTCGCAGTCAATCGAGGCGTTCTTCGCGCACGTGCCGGGAATCAAGGTGGTTGCCCCCTCCACGCCCTACGACGCGAAGGGCATGTTGATACAGGCGATCGAGGACGAGGACCCGGTCCTCTACCTCGAGCACAAGAAGACCTACAGGCTCATCAAGGACGAGGTGCCCGACGAGCGCTACACGGTCGAGTTCGGCAAGGCCGAGGTGCGGCGCTCCGGCGACGATCTGACCTGTGTGAGCTACGGGCTGATGCACCACTTCTGTGTCGAGGCGGCCGAGAAGCTGTCGAGCGAGGGCATAGAGGTCGAGGTCATCGACCTTCGCAGCATCTATCCGCTCGACATGGACACGGTCCTCGAATCGATCGGCAAGACCGGCAAGGCGATGGTCGTCTACGAAGACAACAAGTTCCTCGGAGTGGGGGCCGAGGTCGCCGCCCAGATCGCCGAGCGCGCGCTGTTCGACCTCGACGGCCCTGTGGTGCGCCTGGCGGGCCCGCACGTTCCCGCGATGCCCTACGCGCCGACGCTCGAGGGCTGGTTCATGCCCAACCCCGACAAGATCGAGCAGGAGATGCGCAAACTGGCCGGCTTTTAACCGGGCCGGCTAGCGCGGCTTCGGCAATAGACTGGCTGCGATGGCTCAAACACCACTGATTCCCACCATCAAGACCCGCAAGGACGTCGAGCGCGATCTCCGGCGCGGCGTTCCCATGCGGCGCGCTCCGGGGGAGGATGCGGCCCGGCCCGAGCGACGCCCGGAGTGGCTCAAGGTCAGGGTTCAACAGGGGGAGAACTTCACCGAGCTCCGCAACATCATGCGCGAGCGCGGTCTGGCCACCGTGTGCGAGCAGGCCAATTGTCCCAACATCTACGAATGCTGGGAGGCCCGCGAGGCGACCTTCCTGCTGTGCGGTGACCTCTGCACGCGCCGCTGTGGCTTCTGCGACGTGATGACCTCGAAGCCGAACGAGCTCGATGCCGAGGAGCCGGGCAAGGTCGCGGAGGCGGTCAGGCTGATGGGGCTCCGCTTCGCCGTGGTCACCGGAGTGGCGCGCGACGACCAGGACGATGGGGCGAGCGCGCACTGGGCCGCGACCATCTCGGCCATTCGCAAAGCCGTGCCCGGTTGTGGTGTCGAGGTCCTGATTCCCGATTTCAAGGGCCGGCGCGAACACCCACGCGACTCGCTGGCGAGGGTAATCGAGGCGAGACCCGACGTGCTTGCCCACAATCTCGAGACCGTGGGTCGGTTGCACCCGAGCATCCGTCCGGGCTTCGGCTACCAGGCGAGCCTCGATCTCCTGGCCTGGGCCAAGGAGCTGGCACCCGAGGGGGTCACGAAGTCGAACCTGATCGTGGGGATGGGGGAGACCGAGACCGAGGTCTATCAGGCCATGGCCGATCTCAACGAGGCCGGCTGCGACATCCTCACCATCGGGCAGTACCTGCAGCCGAGCGTCTCGTGGCACCTCCCCGTCGATCGCTGGGTGCACCCGGAGGAGTTCGACCGCTACAAGACCTACGGCGAGGGAGAACTGGACTTCGCCTGGGTGGAGTCCGGCCCCCTGGTGCGTTCGAGCTACAAGGCGGGGCAGCAATTCC
>JBOGWV010000130.1:0-24049 GCA_050693975.1 Actinomycetota bacterium | reverse complement strand
TTGCGTGCCCCCTTGGGCAGTCCGTTGCCTAACTGCAGCCGCTGGTCGATCCACACGACGGGCATGCGAAACACGAGCCGGCCGGCTGCATCTGCACACCGCAGGTCCCACAGAACGGATGCGAACCCACGCTGGCCGACGCCACGTTGCCGAGCACGATCACGCCCTCGCTCGCCGGCGTCGCCGTCTTGCTCTTACCGTTTCCGTTGCCGCTCCCATTGCCGTTGCCGTCGGGCTTATCGCCGGTCGCGTTGGGGTCGAGCTTGGTCTCGATCTCGGTCTGTCGCTCGCCCGCGGTGCGAATACCAAGGGCGTGGCGGTCGGTCTCGTTGAGGTACTCGACCGCGAGGACCCGGAAGACGTAGTCCAGGACCGAGGTCGCAATCCGGAAGTCAGGGTCGTCGGTCATGCCCGACGGCTCGAATCGGGTGTTGACGAACTGCTTCACGTAGGCCGACAGCGGCACTCCGTACTGGAGTCCCATCGAGATCGAGATGGCGAAGGCGTCCATGATCCCCGCCAGCGTCGAGCCCTGCTTGGCGACCTTGAGGAACAGCTCGCCGACCGAACCGTCGGGGAACTCACCGACGGTGATGTAGCCCTCGGTGTCGGCGACGCGGAACTTGATGGTGCGCGACATGCGCTTCTTGGGGAGCCGGCGACGCACGGGCTCGGGGAGCGCGGTAACTCCGGCGAGCTTTGCGGCGTCCGCCTTCTCCTTTTTGGTGCTGGACAGAGGCTGTGCGACCTTGCAGTTGTCGCGATAGATCGCAAGCGCCTTGAGCCCGCCGCGCCAGCCCTCGATGTAGGCCTGCTCGACGTCCTCGACGGTGACTTCCTCGGGGAGATTGACGGTCTTGGAGATGGCCCCGGAGAGGAACGGCTGCGCCGCCGACATCATCCGGATGTGACCCATGTAGCTAATCGAGCGCTCGCCCATGGCGGTGTCGAACACACCCATATGCTCGTCGCGCATGTGCGGAGCGTCGATGACGTGGCTGTTGTCGTCGATGAAGGCGACGATCTCGGCCACCTGATCGGCGGAGTAGCCGAGCTTCCTGAGGCCGCGCGGCACCGTCTGGTTGACGATCGACATGGTGCCGCCGCCGACCAGCTTCTTGGTCTTCTTGAGCGCGAGGTCGGGCTCGATGCCGGTGGTGTCGCAGTCCATCAGCAGCCCGATCGTGCCGGTAGGTGCGAGCACCGTCGCCTGCGAGTTCCTGTAGCCGTGCTTCTCGCCGAGCGCGAGTGCCTCGTCCCAGCTCGAGCGCGCCGCGGTGACCATCGCATCGGGCAGATAGCCCTCGGGGATCTCGTAGGCGGCATCGCGGTGCTTGTTGATGACTCGCACCATCGGTTCGCGGTTTGAGGCGTAGGCCTCGAACGCGCCGACTCGCTTGGCGATCTTGGCCGAGGTCGCATAGCAATGCCCGGTCATGATCGAGGTGATCGCACCGGCCCACGCACGACCCTCGTCCGAGTCGTAGGGGAGGCCCTGGGCCATCAGCAGTGCACCCAGGTTGGCGTAGCCCTGGCCGAGCTGGCGGAAGCGCCGTGAGTTTTCGCCGATCTTCTCGGTCGGGTAGCTGGCGAAGCCGACGGAGATCTCCTGAGCCAGGAACATGACCTCGACCCCGTGCTTGTAGCCCTCGACGTCGAAGTTGTCGTCGTCGTCGAGGAACTTGATCAGGTTCAGCGACGCGAGGTTGCAGCTCGAGTTGTCGACGTGCATGTATTCGGAGCAGTTACTAACTACGACGCCGTTGACCAGGTACGAGTGGTTGATTGGCTCGGTCAAGTTGAAGGTGAGCTCAAATCCGTCCTCATTCCTCTTCGTGAGGCGGGCAGTTCGGCGAGACGTGTAGCTCTTGTAGTCGTTGACGACATCCGACAGCAGTAACGTCTTGCGATCCAGGTCAAAGTTGATGAAGCCGTAGAACAGACTCTTTTGATCTCCGAGAATCCTGAGGTCGAAAGAGTCACCCGTGGTCGAGTACCGGACGACCTCGCCGTCGCTCTTGCGCGCATACGAGAACTGAGAATCTTCTTCGCGACGCTTGCTGCTGTAGATGCGACCATTAATACCGAACCGCTGAAGTAGCAGCTGTGCACCCCGAAGCAGCTCCTTCGACTTGCTCCCAAGGCCGACATAACGAGTCGTGGAACCGTTGTAGACACAGCCGTCGGCGTCATAGAGGCCGGTGAGGAATGCGCGCACGATCTCGTCGGGCGCCTCGAAGAGGCTCCAGGGCACCTCCTTGTCGGCTGCCTTGACCGCCTTGACCCCGAGAGCCTCCAAGAACAGGCGGAAGGGTCGACGCGACATACGGAGCTGAACGGTGCCGTTGAGTTGACGGCTCGGCTTGGGAGCGCGGCCTCCGTTGATGTGCTTAAGCAGCTCGATGTGCCGAGGAAGCACTTCCTCTTGGTCCTCGGCCGAGCCGTAAATTGTCGAAACCACGTTGCCGGAGATACAACCGTCACCAACCAACCAGCCAACGTAGTGAGCGAACTCCTCCGTCCACTTCTCCGGAAAGTTCAGCGATAGGTGCTTGTCGTGCTTCGACGCATACGCCGACGTCGACGTTGATACACCGAAGCTGTAATCCGCCATGGTGGCGCCGGTCGGAAGATCCACGAGCTGAACCTCGTCATTCTCCGCGAGATCATCCGCCCGCACCCAACCTCGGTTGACTGTCCACAAGCGGTGATTGGGCGTGCATCGAATTTCATGACCATCGGAGAAGTCCAGTCGGAGGATCTCGTTCACCCCCGTAACCATGAACTGAGTCGGCTTGGAGAGTTGCACCGAGCGCTCGGGGTTCTCTTCGCTCGTAACGTTGTGCGTAAAGACCTCGAACGTTTCGCCGTCGATGACTCGTTGCATGAGCCGGTCGAAGCGAATCTCACCCTTGTCCGTGTGAACTTGAGAGTCACCTGTGAAGCACGGGTTGCTGGCGTTGATGCGAGACGTGTTGCTGCAGGTGTGCCAGTCGTTAATGGTGGTGTCGTACTGGATGCCGGGGTCGGCGCACTCCCATGCGGCCTGGGCGATCTCTCGGAACAGGTCCTTGGCCGGCATCGTCTCGATGGTCTGACCGGTGGTCACTCCGACCAGGTTCCAGTCCTTGCCCTCGATCACGGAGTTCATGAACTCGTCGCTAACGCGCACCGAGTTGTTGGCGTTCTGGTACTGGATGGAGTGGCTGTCCTTGCCGTCGAGGTCCATGTCGAAACCGGCCTCGCGCAGAGCACGCGCCTTGGATTCCTCGTGGGCCTTGCACCAGATGAAGTCCTTGATGTCGGGGTGGTCGACGTTGAGCACGACCATCTTGGCGGCTCGCCTCGTCGCTCCCCCGGACTTGATGGTTCCGGCCGAGGCATCGGCGCCGCGCATGAACGAGACCGGGCCCGATGCGGTTCCGCCGGACTGCAGACGCTCCTTGGACGAGCGGATGTTGGAGAGGTTGAGGCCCGAGCCCGAGCCGTGCTTGAAGATCAGGCCCTCCTCGACGTACCAGTTGAGGATCGAGCTCATCTCGTCGTCGACCGAGAGGATGAAGCAATTGTGGACACGGAGATTGTCCGAAAGGTACTCACCGCTCTCGGTCTGGATGTCGTAGACCTCCATGGATCCGAGCTGCTCGATGCGAGCGATTTCCACGTACTTGGTCTCACGAGCGGCCCGACCAGTGACATCGAAGCTTCGCTCGAGCTTGGTCGACTTGTCCTTGGCCACGAAACCAATCTCATCGGCAAAGATCCGGCGATCTCCTGCGTTCTGAATAGTTAAGGACCAACAGCCTTTGCGGTCGGCTCGACTATCAGCCTTGAATGAAACTCGAGCGAAGATGCCGAAGCGAAGAAGTAGCTGCTGCAGCCCTCGAATCAGCTTCTCGGAAATCATGTCCACGGCCACCCGTGATGACTTCTCGCGAAGCGACACGTAGCCCTCGGCCTGGAAGATGCTCTTCACATAGGTGGCGACAACGGGCAACGGAGCTGTGAACAGAGGCTCGGGCACTTCCATATCGGTGCCGCGCGCCCGCAGGCCCCACTTCGCGACGAATTCCGAAAGAACGTGACCGTATAGTCGTGTCCGCCGGCAGTCGAGTCGCTCGTCCTTGGTCTCGACTCGTCGCTCATTCCGATGAACCGCAGGGAAAACCTTGTCGATTGCCGCCAGCACCCACTGGAGTTCATCGTCGTTGACCGTGATCGCCTCGATGGTCAGTGACTTGTTGGTGCCCTCGTACTGCCCCACGAACCCATCGGACTGCAGCCACCCAGCAAGCGCTGCTTCGGCAATCTCTCCAGAGTCGATCTCGGCCTCGCCGAAGGAGCCTCTTCTATGCCACTCGAGCGCATCGCCGGCCTGTAGTTCGCCCGCCGGGATGAACCGCCCCCCGCCACCACGGTTCCGCTTCCAGACCAGATGGTCGGCCGTCACGTCGAGCGTGTACCCAGACTTCAAATGGACTCGGAGCACATCCTTCACTCCGTTGGCCTTCACGGCGACAACCTTGGTCACGCCCTCTGCGTCATACACCTTCGTACCGACGGCGTTGGTCTCCACCAATTTGCCAATCGGTACAAGACCGGAGGGAGTGCTTACCAGTGAGTCATAGGGCTGACAAGCAGAGCACTGCTCCTCGCCCTTGGGTCGCCAGCCGACGTTGAACCACACCGGGGAGTTGAAGGCTGCCTTCTGGGTGACCAGCAGGTGACGCAGCTCGTCGGCGAAGACCTGGGCCTCGTCGTCATCGGCGAAGTAGCCGCGCGCCAGCCCCTCTTCGTGGTAACGGTTCACGACCCGGTCGATCATCTGCTTGACCGAGCGCTCGCGCTGAGGGGTGTTGGGCGAGCCTCGGAAGTACTTCTGGGCAACGATGTTGGTGGCGTTCTGGGACCAGGCCCTCGGCACCTCGACGTCGCGCTGTTCGAAGGCGACCTCGCCGGTGCGGTAGTTCTGGATCACGGCGTCGCGCGTGTCCCACTCCACCTCGTCGTACGGATGGACTCCTGCGGTGGTGAAGACCCGCTTGATGCGTAGCTCGGAGTCGGTTCCGAGCTTGGTTGTGGTCGCCTGCGACACGCCGAAAACCCCCTTCTGACCGGCATTACCGGCCTCTTCCCTATAACCCGTCGGCCCAGCATTTCTTCCGTCTTTGTCCCGTCGAAGCCACCAGATATTGTGCTGGTCGACCTCGTCCACCCTACATCTGGTGGAACTACGGAGTTGTAATTACGCCCAGGTTGAGGGCCGGAGTCAAGCGCTACGGGCAAGAAAATCGCTTCAATTTGCAAGCATTCGTGAGCGCGATCACAAGCGGGTCAAATCGACACTTTCTTCGGCGTTTTCTGGGCCGGGAGCTCGCTGGAGCGGGAGCTCCCGCGCTCAGAACCTGGCCCTGTGGTTTCTTTGGGCCGGGAGCGCGCTGGAGCGGGAGCTCCCGCGCTCAGAACCGGGGTCAGGCTTGGTTCATGTAGGGGTAGCGGTAGTCGGTGGGGGGCGAGAAGGTCTCCTTGATGGTGCGGGGGGCAACCCAGCGGATCAGGTTCCACATCGAGCCCGCCTTGTCGTCGGTCCCCGACCCCCGGGCCCCTCCGAAGGGCTGCTGCCCCACCACCGCACCGGTCGGCTTGTCGTTGACGTAGAAGTTGCCGGCCGAGTAGCGGAGCACGTCGCGGGCCTTCGCCACCGCGGCCCGGTCGGTCGAGAAGATGGCCCCCGTCAGCCCATAGGGACTGGTGGCCTCGACGACCTCGAGAGTCTCGTCGAACTTGGACTCGTCGTAGACGTAGGTGCTCACGATAGGGCCGAAGAACTCCTCGCTCAGAAGCTTTGACGAGGGATCCTCGGTGCGCAGCACGGTCGGTTCGACGAAGTAGCCCTCGGAGTCGTCCACGCCTCCACCCGCGATCACCTCGGAGTTAGACGAGGACTTGGCATGCTCGATCGCGCCCCGGTGCTTGGCGATCGCACGGTCGTCGATCACCGCCCCCATGAAGTTGCTGAGGTCGGACACGTCGCCCATGCGGATGTCCTTGACCCCCGCGACCAGACGCTCGGAGACCTCGCCCCACAGGTTCGAGGGCACGTAGACGCGCGAGGCCGCGGAGCACTTCTGACCCTGGTATTCGAAGCTGCCGCGCAGCACCGCGGTCGCGAGTTGATCGGCGTCCGCAGAGGAATGGGCGACGATGAAATCCTTGCCACCGGTCTCACCCACGATGCGGGGATAGTTGCGATAGGTCTCGATGTTGGCGCCGATCTCGCTCCACAGATGCTTGAACACGGTGGTCGAGCCCGTGAAGTGCAGCCCGGCGAAGTCCGGGTGCTTGAACACCACGTCGCCCACGACCTGTCCGTCGCCATGAAGCAGGTTGATGACCCCCGGCGGCAGTCCGGCCTCCGTCATCAGCTCCATCAGGAGCTGTGACGAGTACGACGCCGTGAGCGCCGGCTTCCACAACACCACGTTGCCCATGAGGGCGCAGCTGCTCGATAGATTGCCGGCGATCGAGGTGAAGTTGAAGGGGCTGATGGCCAGCAGGAAGCCCTCGAGGGGCCGGTACTCCATGGTGTTCCACATACCGGGCCCCGAGGCCGGCTGCTCGCTGTAGATGCGGTGCATGTAGGCGACGTTGAAGCGCCAGAAATCGATTAGCTCGCAGGCCGCGTCGATCTCGGCCTGGTGCACGGTCTTGGACTGGCCCAGCATGGTGGCGGCGTTGATGCGATCCCGCCACGGACCAGCGAGCAGCTCGGTGGCGCGCAGAAAGATCGCGGCGCGATCCTGCCAGGGGGTGCGCGACCACTCTTCATGAGCCCCTGCTGCGGCCTTGATCGCGGCATCGACGTCCGCGGTCCTGACCTGGTGCACGTCGGCGAGGACGTGTGAGGTGCGATGCGGAAGCACCTGCTCGTAGAGCTCGCCGCTGCGCACCTCGTTGCCGCCGATCACCATGGGAGCTTCATGGCGTTCGCTCTCCATGGCCTTCAACGTTGCCAGGAGGCGTTCGCGCTCAGGCGAGCCCGGGGCGTAGTCGCGCACCGGCTCGTTTGCAGGGGCCGGGGGTAGAGCGACCGAAAAGTCTCCTGCTGCCATGGTTCCTCCGTGGTCTTGTCTGTGACTCAGATTGAGGTGCTCAGACTACCGCCGGGGACCTACGGGGGCCGGGCGAGAGCTCTAGCGAGGCAGGTGAAGTTGCATCCCGGCACGCGGCGCGCCGGTGATGTCGTTCAGATCCTCGAGGGCATCGACGTAGACGCGCGGGTCGACCCCGGACGGAGCAAACTCGGAGGCGACATCCCACAGGGTCTCGCCGGACTGCAGCACGACCGCCTTGGGCGCCCCCTGCTTGGACGCGACCGCGGTGCCTCCACTGCCGCCCCCCAGCAGGACTCCGGCCACTACTACCACCACCGCAACGACGAGCGCCAGGCGTCGACGTGCCTCGATCAACTCCCGGCGGCGGCGCCGGGCCACGGCTCGCTCGCGTGGGAACCGGAGCACACGCCCGGGGTGCTCGTAGACGAGATCCTCGCTGCGAAGGGCCATAGCGTTCCTCCTAAATGGTGCGGTCGTTGCCGTCGAGATGGACGCTAGCGACGGGGTGAGACACTTCTCGTCCCACCGTCCCGGTCCACCTGGTCTCAACACCCGCCACTCTTCTTGACTCTTCCTCCGCGGCAACACACGAATGTAATTACGCATTTCTTCGCGCTCTTGGGGCATGTTCATCCGGTGCCATCTCGAACACTTGTTCGACACTTTATGCGAACAGGTGTTCGGTGGCAAGAGCGAAAATCGAACACATGTTCTTGCTAACCGCCTGAGGAGGCTCTAGACTGTGTCGAACACGCGTTCGTGCTGGTCGCCTTTGGGCGTAGCGGGGGTCGGGCGCAGAATTCAAAGGCTCAGCCAGAACGCCCACATCTAGGTCGCGGACTCGCCCCCAAGGAGGCAGCGATGGTCGAGGGACTCACCGAACGCCAGCGTCAGACTCTGGAGTACATCGCCGAGGCCGTTGCCGAGCGGGGCTACCCACCCTCGGTCAGGGAGATCGGCCAGGCCATGGGCCTGGCGTCCAGCTCGACCGTGCACTCTCACCTGCAGGCGTTGCAGAAGAAGGGTTACCTGCGCATCGACCCCACCAAGCCGCGCGCCATCGAGGTGCTGTTCGACGCCGACACCGGCCTGGCGGCGGAGCGCTCCCCCGCACGCTCCGTCCCCCTGCTGGGTCGCATCGCCGCGGGCACGCCGATCATGGCCGAGGAGCACGTCGACGAGATCTACCCGATGCCGGCGGACTTCGTCGGCGACGGCAACGTCTTCATGCTCGAGGTCCACGGGGACTCGATGATCGAGGCGGGGATCTTCGACGGTGACTTCGTGATCATCCGCCAGCAGCCCACCGCCCACTCCGGCGAGATCGTCGCCGCCATGATGCCGAGCGAGTACGGCGACGCCCCCGAGGCCACGGTCAAGACCATTCGCCACCGAGGTTCCGAGATCATCTTCGAGCCCGCCAACATCAACATGGAGCCCTTCCAGGCCCCGCAGGGCACCGAGATCCTCGGCAAAGTCGTGGCCGTCTTCCGCAAGCTGTAAGCGAGAGCGCACGAGCGGTTCGGGCTTTCGGCTAGTCGGCGGTGCGCACCTCGAGGCCGTGTGGGTGTCCGTAGGTGGCCAGCAACTCCAGGAACGGGGCCGCGTCGAAGGCCTCGGGGCCGAGCACGCCGGTCCCCTTCCACACTCCTGAGTCGATCAGCTCCAGCGCGACGACTGGGTTGAGGGCCGTCTGCAGAACAACCGCCTGGCTCCCGTACGTCGCCATGCACTCGTCGTTGTCGACCACGTGATAGAGGTACACCTCGCGCGGCCGGCCATCGGTTCCGGTCCCGCGCACCCAGGTTCCGGCACAAGTCTTGCCGTGCATGCGGTCGCCCAGTTTGGCCGGATCGGGAAGGGTCGCCGCAATCACGTCGCGTGGCGACACCTTCGCTCCGCGCACGCTCACCGGCTCTGTCGAGTCGAGACCCAGCATGCTGATGGTCTTCAACACGTTGATGAAGGCGTCGCCCAGGCCGTACTTAAAGGTGACGCGATTGCAGTCGACCCAGCGTGGGATGAGCAGGACCTCTTCGTGCTCGACGTTGACGCACTCGATGGGCCCGATGCCTTCGGGAAACTCGAACGTCTCGGGCTCGGAGAAGGGTTTCGTTGTGTACCAGCCTCGATCGCGCTCCCAGAGGACCGGCGGATTGAGGCACTCTTCGATAGTCGTCCAGATGCTGAACGTGGGAGCGAAGTCGTAGCCCTCGATCGTCAGGTTGGCGCCGTCGCGGACCCCGATCTCATCGATCGACTCAAAGAGATGGTCGGCGGCGTAGCGGGCGAAGACGTCGGAGAGGCCGGGCTCAACTCCGATGCCGGCGAGACACAGGAGGCCGCGCTCCTTCCACTTCTCTGAGGCGTCGAACTGGTACTGGCCCAGTACCACCCCGGTGGCCTCGTGGGGTTTGTCGGGGTGCGGTTCCGACAGCGTCATGGCCATGTCCAGATAGGTACAACCTGCATCGAAGGCCGCGTCAAAGATCGGGGGGTTGAAGCGCGGGTCGCACGCGTTGACGATTGCGTCCGCTCGCACCTCCTTCGCCATGGCGGCTACGGCCGCTCGATCGGAGGCGTCCAGCGTGGCGGCGGCGAAGCGTTTGTCGTTCAGCCGGTCCACGGTCGAGCGCGCTTGGCTCTCGTTGATGTCGGCCAGAGTCAAGTGCCGGACGAAATCGCGCCGGGCCGCCACCACCGCAATCGCGCTTCCCACCCCACCGGCCCCCACCACCAGAATTCGCATCGGCGAAGCATACGGCTCCGTTCAGATTGGGAACACGCCGTAGGCTCGTTCGGTGGAGTTCAAGCCAGACTCGACGCCGGCACTGGAGTTAATTGGGGTCTCGCTGCGGAGGGGAGGCCGCGCGGTGCTTCGTGATGCGAGCGCGTCGTTTCGGCGACATGCTGTGACGGGAATCGTCGGTCCGTCGGGGGCGGGCAAGACGAGCTTGTTGCGGTGCCTCAATCGATTGGAAGAGCCCGACCGCGGGAGCATCGCCTTCGATGGCGTCGACATTGCCACGATCGATCCGATCGACCTTCGCCGGCGCGTCGGAATGATCTTTCAGACACCGGCGCTGTTCGAGGGTGGCGTCCGCGCCAACCTCGTTTACGGACTCGACGCCGTCACCGAGGACGAGCTCGCGGCCGCCCTCGAAGCCGCCAGCCTCGATAGAGCCTTCCTCGACCGCGACTCCTCGGCTCTGTCCGTGGGCCAGGCACAGCGGGTCTGCATCGCAAGAGCGCTGGTACGCAAGCCCGAGGTACTTCTCATGGATGAGCCCACCTCGGCTCTCGACCGCGACGCGTCGGCGCGCATCGAGGAACTCGTGCGATCGCTCAACGAGAGCGGGCTCACGGTGGTGCTGGTGACACACGATCTCGACCAGACCAGACGTGTCTGCGACCGGGCCGTGCTGTTGGTTGAGGGAAGCATCACCGCCACCGGCTCGCCGGAGGACGTCACTCTAGCCTGGCCCGCGGAGCAGACCTCGTGATCGACGTCGCGCTCGCTCTGATCCTGGTCGCACTCGCCATCGTCGTCTCGTGGGTGCGAAAGCTGGGGCTCGAGTCGGAGCTCGCGGTATCGGTAGTTAGAGCGATAGTGCAACTCGGAGCGGTCGCAGCAATCATCCAGGTCGTGTTCAGCCACCTCGGGCTGACCGGTCTCTTCCTGGTGGTGATGTTGGTCGCCGCGGCACTGACGTCCGCACGCAGGTTGAAGGGAGTCCCGCGAGCACCATGGCTGGCCGCGGCCACCATCGGAGCGTCGGCAGTGGTAGCCATGGCCGTGTTGTTCCTGACGGGCGTGTTTCCGGCCGAGCCTCGTTACCTGATCCCCATCGGCGGCATGCTGATCGGAAACTCCATGACGGCGGTTTCGCTGGCCGGCTCACGCCTTCGGGACGAGATAACCGACAAGAGGCTCGAGATCGAGTCTCGCCTCGCATTGGGCGTGCCGGCGCGCACCGCGCTCCAGCCCTACGCTCGTCGCGCCGCGACCACCGCTTTGATCCCGACCATCGACTCGACCAAGAACGTGGGGCTTATCTTCCTCCCCGGCGCCTTCGTCGGAATGATGCTCGCGGGGGAGAGCCCGGCGGACGCGGCGGTGGTGCAGCTCGTGGTGTTGTTCATGCTGCTCGGGGCTGTTGCGGTCGCGGGCATGACCATCACCGTCCTCGTGGCCCGCGGCTACACGGCTCCGGGCGAACGCATCGTCATCCCCGAGAGCTAGACGGGGACTTCTCCCAGGTAGTCGCGGAAGGACGCCAGCGACTCGCGACCAAGCCGCGCCACGATGTGAGTCCCCGACTCGGTATACGACTCGTGCAATACCTCGCCCTCGTCGTGAACACGCGCGACCAGGTCGCCCTTATCGAACGGAATCGAGAGCTCGACCTCGATCTTGAGCTTTGAGAGCTCGTCCGAGATTCGTTCGAGCAGCTCCTCGAGCCCGGCGCCTGTGATCGCAGAGCCGAAGACCGCGTCCGGGTAGCGTCCCCTGATCTTGTCCTGCTCTGCATCGCTCAGGAGGTCGACCTTGTTCATCAGCACGAGCGAGGGCTTGTCGATGACGCCGATCTCGCTCAGGACGACGTTGACTGCGTTCAACTGACGTTCGGGGTCGCGGCTGCCGTCGACGACGTGAAGCAGGAGCGTCGCCTCGCCTACCTCCTCGAGGGTCGAACGGAACGCCTCGACCAACTGGTGGGGAAGCTTGCGGACGAAACCCACGGTGTCGGTAAGGAGCGCGTCACGGCCGAACGGAAGCTGCAATCTTCTTGTGATGGGGT
Source organism: Actinomycetota bacterium (assembly GCA_050693975.1). Classification (GTDB taxonomy): domain Bacteria; phylum Actinomycetota; class CADDZG01; order CADDZG01; family WHSQ01; genus WHSV01. The sequence goes on along the minus strand of JBOGWV010000130.1, from coordinate 12,132 downwards.
CGAGCGTCGAAAAGAGCTGGTCCTGAACCAACACCTGAGCATCGGTGAGTTTTCTGAGGAGCGTCGACTTGCCCGCGTTCGTGTACCCCACGAGCGCGACGACGGGCACTCCCGAGCGGGTACGCCGTCCACGCTTCAAACGTCTCGTGCGCTCCAGGCCGGTCAGGTCCTTCTTCACCCGCTGGATCCGGCGCAGGATGGCTCGCCGCTCGGCCTCGAGCGCGGTCTCACCAGGTCCCCTCGTCCCGATGCCGGCTCCGAGTCGGGACAGCACGTCGCCCCATCCGCGCAAGCGCGGGAGCCGGTAGTTGAGCTGCGCGAGCTCGACCTGCAGCTTGCCCTCGGCGCTGCGAGCGTGCTGGGCGAAGATGTCCAGGATCAAGCCCGTGCGGTCGATGATCTTGAGGCCGCGCTCGGCCAGGGGGTTCACACCGGCGATGTCCTCTAGGTTGCGGCCCTGAGCGGGTGTGAGCTCGTCGTCGAAGATCAGCATGTCGGCGTCGAGCGCGCCTGCGGTCGCGGCGATCTCTTTGGCCTTGCCCTTGCCGAGGTAGGACGCGGCGTCCGGCGAGTCGCGCCGCTGCATGCTCCGCTCGACGGTGTCCGCCCCCGCGGTGTCGGCCAGCGCCTCGAGTTCCTCGAGCGACCACTCCGCCTCCTCGGCGGTCGTCGATCCGAAGACCGCTCCCACCAGGACGGCTTTCTCGCGCTCGGGCCTGGTCTCGTATGTCTTTGCGGGACCGCTCAGGAAACCACCTTCCTCGATTGCTTTGCTCGTCTATGCGACGGGGTTCTTTCAGCTCTCAGCATAAGACGGGTGGCCCGCGTAACACCATGCACTTAGTGGGCCACCTCGACCGCGAGAGGGCACGGGTATCCTGCCGGTCACATGAGCACGCACCTCTCGACGCCCACGACGGACTCGGCCCGCCGGCTGGCCGAGACGACGCTTGCACTGGTCGACACGGAGTCGGTCAGCCGCAACGAGGGCGCCATCGTCGAGGTCGTGACGGCCATGATCGACACCCGGGTCCCGACGCTGGCCGAAGACGACTCGCTGTTCTATGCACCCACGCGGGATGGGCTCGGCCGGCCTCTCGTGGTGTTCGCCGGTCACCTCGACACCGTTCCTCCGCAGGACAACCTCCCCGGTCGTATCGAGAACGGCGCGGTGTACGGTCTGGGAGCGAGCGACATGAAGGGCTCGCTCGCGGTCATGATCGAACTCGTCCGCCGGCTGGATCGGGAGCAAGCGGAGGTGGCGATCGACGCGGGCTTCCTCTTCTTTGCCCGCGAGGAGCTCACTATCGATGCAAGTCCCATCGCCGGTTTGCTCGAGGCGTCGGCGACGCTACGAGATGCCGATCTCGTCGTGGTCATGGAGCCGACGGCGAACGCGATTCAGCTCGGCTGCCTCGGCAACCTCAACGCCGACGTCACCTTCGCGGGCACGAGCTCACATTCCGCGCGCCCCTGGCTCGGCACCAACGCGATCCACAGCGCCATCGAGGCTCTGCAAGCGGTCGCCGCAAGCTCGGCGAAGGAGGTCGAGGTCGACGGGCTCAGCTTCTACGAGGTGGTCAACGTCACCGGGATCACCGGCGGTATAGCGCGCAACGTGATCCCCGACGAGGTCACGTGTCACCTCAACTTCCGTTACGCGCCCAATCAGAGCACCGAGGAGGCCGAGCGCCGGCTTCGCTCGCTGGTCGGTCGCGATGCCTCCTTCAAGGTGGTGGGCAATGCGCCACCCGCGCGCGTCGCCACCGACAACCCCCTCGTCGATCGCCTGCGAGTCTCGAGCGGCGCGGCGATCGAACCCAAGCAGGCCTGGACCAACGTCGCAGAGTTCAGCGCGGCGGGCATCGACGCGGTGAACTTCGGTCCGGGGGCTCCCGACTATGCGCATAGGGCCGACGAACGGGTGTCCATCGATGCGCTGGTCAAGAGCTTGTCGTCGTTAGAGCGCTTCGTGGAGGGGCTCTGATGGACTTCAACCGCGCGCTCGAGGGTATGGGGACGTATCCCTTCGTGGCCCTCGCCCAAGCCAAACAGAAGGTAGAGGAACGACTCGGCACGTTGATCGACTTCGGTGCGGGTGACCCCATGGAAACGACGCCCGCCTTCATCCGGCGCACCCTGGTCGACTCGATCGCCGAGAAGTCGAGCTATCCGCGCGCCGAGGGCCTGCCCGAGTGCCGCGCCGCCATCGCCGAGTGGTACCGGACTCGCTTTGGAGTGGACGTCGACCCCGATGTCGAGGTGTTGCCGTCGACGGGCAGCAAAGAGGCGATCTTCAGTCTCGCCCAGATCGCTGTCGACCGCGGCGCGGCCCGCAACCTGGTCGTGACGACGGAGCCCGGTTACCCGATCCCCCTGCGTAGCGCCCAGCTCAACGGAGCCGAGGTGCTCACGCTCCCCTTGCTCGAGAGCCACGGGTTCCTCCCCGACCTCGGCGCGATCGGCGACGAGACATGGGCGCGCGTTGCGCTGTTCTGGGTCAACTATCCAAACAACCCGACCGGCGCGGTCGCCTCGCCGAGGTTCTACGACGAACTGGCGTCCAAGGCTCGGGAGCACGATTTCCTGATCGCCTCGGACGAGGCCTACAGTGAGATCTACTTCGGCGCACCTCCCCACTCGGCCCTCGAGTTCACCGATCGCAGTCACGTGGTCGTGTTCAACACACTCAGCAAGCGGTCGGCGATGACCGGATATCGCTCCGGCTCGATCCTGGCGGGCGAGGAGGTCATGGCGTTGTTCAAGCGTTACCGGCCGATGGCCGGCACCGCTTCGCCGGAGTTCGTTCAGCGCGCGGCCGCCTCCGCCTGGCGAGACGAGGATCACGTCGAGGACATGCGCACCCGCTATCGGGCCAAACGCGAGGTCGTGGAGCCGTTCCTGGTCCGCAAGGGCCTGCACATCGCCGCCAGCGAGGCCACCTTCTACCTGTGGGTGGCAGTACCGGAGGGCGAGACCGAGCAGTCCTTCGCCATGCGGCTGCTCGATCGGGGCGTTGTGGTCGGCCCCGGAACCTTCTTCGGACCGGCCGGCGCTGGCTATGTTCGTATGGCGCTGGTGCCCACGCTCGAGCAGTGCCACGAGGCGGTCTCGATAATGGACGCACTTCTGTGAGGATGAGCAGCCTATGAACCACGACAAGCTCGAGAAGCAGATCGACGAGCTTTACGACCACCCCGTCGATCCAGACGACCCAGAGGCTACGCGCGCGGTTTCTCAGGTCATCGATCTACTGGACAGCGGCGAGTTGCGCGTAGCTCAGAAGGTTGACGGTAAGTGGATCGTTAACCAGTGGGTCAAGAAGGCGATCCTGCTGTACTTCCGGCACGCCGCGATGGCCACCATCGAGTTGGGACCGTTCGAGTACCACGACAAGATCCCGCTCAAGTCCAACTTTGCGGCTCTCAAGGTTCGAGTGGTACCCCCGGCCACCGCGCGCCGCGGCGCCTATCTGGCGCCCGGCGTCGTCATGATGCCGAGCTACGTCAACATCGGAGCCTGGGTCGGAGAGGGCACCATGGTAGATACCTGGGCGACCGTCGGTTCGTGCGCGCAGATCGGCGCCGGCGTCCACCTCTCCGGCGGAGTGGGGATCGGCGGCGTCCTCGAGCCACTGCAGGCGAACCCGGTGATCGTCGAGGACGGGGCCTTCATAGGCTCACGCTGCATCGTGGTCGAGGGCACCATCGTCGGCGAGCAGGCCGTACTGGGAGCAGGAGTCAACATCACCGGCTCCACTCGCATCATCGACGTCACCGGCGACGAACCCGTCGAGTACAAGGGTTATGTGCCGCCCCGCTCGATCGTCATCCCCGGCACTCGCCCCAAGGACTTCCCCGCGGGAACCTACGGCGTCCCGGTCGCGCTCATCATCGGCCGGCGCAGGCCGGCGACCGACCTAAAAGTGAGCCTCAACGAGGCGCTGCGCGACCACAACGTCGCAGTGTGACCGCTTAGAGGGCGAATTGGCCGCGGAAGACCTCGGACGCGGGGCCCGTCATGAACACGGGGGCTTCGTTGGTGAGCGAGCCCGACCACTCGATCGAGAGCTCGCCGCCCGGTAGGGAAACGGTGACGTGCTCTTCGGTGCCGCGCAGCAACCGGGCGGCCACGGCCGCGGCGCAGGCTCCGGTTCCGCAGGCCAACGTCTCGCGCGAGCCGCGCTCCCAGACGCGCATGATCAGGCGCTGCGGAGACTCAGCCTTCACAAACTCAACGTTGGTCCCGTGCGGGAACGACGGATGCCGCTCGAGCCGGGGGCCGAGAGTCATGACCGGGGCAACCTTTGGATCCTCAACGAACAGCACCGCATGGGGGTTGCCCATTGAGAGCGCGGCGACTTCGAGAACGTCACCGTCGACTTCGATCTTGGAGTGGAGGGGGTCCACGCCGTCCGCTTCAAAGGGGACTCGCTCCGGTTCGAATATGGGTGCGCCCATGTCGACACGCACGCGCCCGTCCGCTTCAACCGTCACCGTTCTCGTTCCGGCCCCGGTTGCCACCGTGATTTCGTCCTTGGCGGTGAGTCCCTCGGCGCGGGCAAACACCGCAAGACAGCGGATCCCGTTGCCACAGATCTCGGAAACCGAGCCGTCGGCGTTGACGTACTCCATGAGGAAGTCGGCCTCGTTGCTGGGGGCAACCCGGATGACGCCATCGGCGCCTATCCCGAAGCGACGATCGCACAGAGAGCGCACTCCTTCGGGCGTCATCGTGAGCTCGTCATCGAAATCGTTCACCATGACGAAGTCGTTGCCGGTGCCCTGATACTTGGCGAAGTTCATGTCGTGCTCAACCGTAGCCGGGTCCGGAAGAATCCCACCAGGCCCTCGATGCACTCCGGGTCCGAGGCCGAGAACCACTCCGTCCGCGGGTCCGCTTTGAACCAGGACTCCTGGCGTCGCGCAAACCGTTTGGTCGCGCGCACGATCTCCTCGCGCAGAAGGCCGTAGTCCGCTCCGGGATGTTCGATGACCTGTCGATAGCCGAGTGCCTGCCCTGCTGTACGGCCGATGCCGAGCACCAACAGCCGCCGGGTCTCGTCGATCAGTCCCCGTCTGAGCATCCGCTCGACGCGCTCATCTATGAGTTCGTAGAGCTCCTCTCGAGGTCGCGTGAGCCCGGCGACGGCGAGGTCGTAGACGCTCTCGTAACGGTCGAAGGAGTCGTTGTCGGAGAATAGCTCGCCGGTCAGCTCGATGACCTCGAGAGCCCGCACCACGCGCCGGGTGTTGGTGGGCTCCATCTTGGCCGCCGCGCGCGGATCGATCACGTTGAGCCGGTCGTGCAGCACATGGGGGCCGAGTTCATCGGCCTCGGCCTCGAGCGCTGCACGCACCTCGGCGGAGCGGGGCGGGAAACTGAGGTCGTCGACCACGGCCCGGAAGTACAGACCGGAGCCTCCGACCAGAAGCGGTAGCGCACCCCGTTTCGTTATGTGTGCGACCGCGTTGCGCGCCTCCGCCTGGAACTCCGACACGGTTACGTTGTGGGACGGGAGCCATTGGTCCAGCAAGTGATGCGGGACGCGCCAGCGCATGTCCGACGTCGCTTTGTCGGTGCCGATGTCCATGCCCGTGTACACCTGCATCGAGTCTACGGACACGATCTCGGCGCCGAGAGCGTCGGCCACCTGGAGGGCGACGCCGCTCTTCCCCACCCCGGTCGGCCCCACGATCGCGGCGACGCGAGCGGTCATGCGGCCCACTCCCCCACGATGTAACCCACCCCAAAGGGGCTCTCGCTGCGCAAGCTTCGATTGCTCCAGCCCGAAAGCAGTGGCGTGAGCGCGGCCAGAGGAGCAACCCCGCACGCATCGCCCATCGAGTGCAGGTCGTCGATGAGCTCGATGACCCGAGCGGGATCCTGCGCCAGCGCCTCGCGCAGGGCGGCGTCGGCATCGGCCGCGCCGGGAACCTCGGTGAGCGGAGCCCGTGGGCTGAGGCCCGCGCTCGAGTGTGCGCTGGCAACGACCGCAAAGTCACGTTCGGCGACGATGGTCTCGAGCGCGTGGGTCAACTCCGCGGCGGTGGCGATCGCGTCGGGGGCCGGTGCCCCTTGCGGTCCGGTGATCTCGGGCAGCGTCACGCCGACGACCGGGAGCTCTCCGCCCAATCCGAGAACGAGCGGAACGACCACGCCGAAGTCGGCCGGCTCGTCCAAGAGGGGGCGTCTCCAGGCCTCCGCAAGGGCGCGCCCGAGGTCAGCGTCGCCTCTTCTTCTAGTGGCCGGCGCGGAGATGCCGAAACCCGTCAGCGAGCCGTTGGGCCCAGCGTAGACGCCGGCGCCTTTTCCGTGGGGGGAAACGACGATCACGGTCTCGACCCCTTCGAGGTCCAGCCCCGCAATGGCGCTCCGCAGCCGCCGTCCCGCGTCCAGACCTGGCTGGATCGACTCGACGAGCACCGGCGCGTGCGGAACCATGGCTCCCCGCACGATCATCCACGGGCTCCCTACACGCAGCCTTCGGAGCCTGCCGCCGCGACTCCGGCCAGCGGCAGGCTGACCCGCGCCCTACTCGGTTCTCTCGAGCGCTCGACGCGCGGGTCTTCGCTTCGCCCCGAAGTCAGCTCGCCCTCGAGGTAGTGGGAATGGGCGCCGGTGATCATCACCGTTCTGATCGATCCATCGCGCGCCCCGTCCGACTGAAAGTGGACGAGCTTGTTGTGCCGGGTGCGTCCCGAGAGTCTGCTGGGGTTCTTCTTCGATGCGCCCTCGACGATGACCTCGTGGATCTCGTCCAGGTGCCGCTGGTTGCGTTCCAGCGAGATCGCGTCCTGCAGGGCGGCGAGACGCTCGAACCGTTCCTGCACGACCGCCTTGGGCACCTGGCCGTCCATGTCGGCGGCCTCGGTCATGGGACGAGGCGAGTACTGGAACGTGAACGCCGCGTCGTAGCGAGCCTCGGCGACTAGCGACATCGTCTCGTCGAACTCGTCGTCGGTCTCGCCTGGAAAGCCGACGATGATGTCGGTTGAGATCGCGACGCCGGGAATCGCGGCTCGCACCATCTCGACCTTGCCGAGATAGCTCTTGCGTGTATAGGCGCGCTTCATGCGCCTGAGCATCCTGTCGGAACCGGCCTGCACCGGGAGGTGGATGTGCTCGCACACCACCCCGCACTCTGCCATGGCGGCAACCGTGTCGGCCCGAAAGTCCTTGGGGTGTGGGCTGGTGAATCGCACGCGCTCGAGGCCATCGACTTCGTTTAGGGCGCGCAGCAAGCGAGAGAACATCGGGGTGCCGTCGAGATCCCTGCCGTAGGAGTTCACGTTCTGACCAAGCAACGTGACCTCGACGACGCCATCGTCGACCAGGGACTCGACCTCGCTGACGATGTCGCCGAGCCTGCGGCTGATCTCCTTGCCCCGCACCGCGGGCACGATGCAGAAGGTGCACGAGTTGTTGCACCCGATCGAGATCGACACCCACGCGTGCCAGGGCGACTTGCGCCGGCTGGGTAGCGCCGAGGGAAACACCTCGGTCTGCTCGAGGATCTCGAACGCGGGCCCGCTTTCCGACTCGGCGAGCAGACGCGGGAGGCTCGCCAGGTTGTGCGTCCCCAACACCACGTCGACCCAGGGAGCCCGCTTCTGGATCGTGGCCTTGTCCTTCTGCGCGAGACATCCGCCCACGACCAGCTTCATGTCGGGGCGGACGTCCTTGATTGCCTTCATGTGGCCGAGGTTTCCGTACAGTTTGTTGTCGGCGTTCTCTCGAATGCAGCAGGTATTGAACAACACCAGGGACGCGTCGGCGGGAGTATCGGCCTTTGCATAGCCCTCGGCCTCGAGCATGCCGGCCATGCGCTCGGAATCGTGCTCGTTCATCTGACACCCGTAGGTGGTGATGAAATACGTCTTGGCCGCCTCGTCACGCATGGCTTCGAGCCTAAGGCCTTCGCCTCTGGGCGTTCCTCTTACTTGGCATATGCCGACTGCCGCAGCTCCCTGATGACCATGATCCGGATCTGGCCGGGGTACTGGAGCTCCTCCTGCACCTTCTTGGCGATGTCGCGGGCGATGACCTCGGCCCGCAGATCGTCGACCTGCTCGGGCTTGACCATGACTCGCACCTCGCGCCCCGCTTGCATCGCGTACACCTTGTCAACGCCGTCGAACTCCATGGCGATCTGCTCGAGTCGTTCGAGGCGCTTGATGTAGGTCTCGAGCGTCTCGCGCCGGGCCCCGGGACGTGCGCCGGAGATGGCATCGGACACCTGGGTGATGACGGCCTCGACGGTGCGCTGCTCGACCTCGCCGTGGTGCGCCTCGATCGCGTGGCAAACCTCTGGCTTCTCGCCGAGCCGCTTGGCGATCTCGGCCCCGATGAGAGCGTGGGAGCCCTCGACCTCGTGGGTCACGGCCTTGCCGATGTCGTGAAGCAGTGTGCAGCGCTTGGCGAGGTGCACGTTGGTGCCGAGTTCGGACGCGACCATCCCGGCCACGTGACTCGCCTCGACGACGTGGCGGAGCACGTTCTGCCCGTAGGAGGTACGGAACTTGAGCCGCCCCAGCACCCGCACAAGCTCGGGATGCATGTCGGTGATCCCGGTTTCCAGCACGGCCCATTCGCCGGCCTCGCGGATCTCCTGCTCGACCTCGGACTTGGACTTCTCGTGCATCTCCTCGATGCGAGCCGGCTGGATCCGACCGTCGCCGATCAGCCGCTCGAGCGTGTGTCTGGCCATCTCTCGCCTGATGGGGTCGAAGCAGCTCAGCACGACCGCCTCGGGCGTGTCGTCGATTATGAGGTTGGTTCCCGTCGCCGCCTCGAAGGCGCGGATGTTGCGGCCCTCTCGTCCGATGATGCGGCCCTTCATGTCCTCGTTCGGCAGCGTGACCGTGGTCACGGTGGACTCGGTGGTGAGCTCGGAGGCCACCCGCTGCATAGCGATTGCGATGATCTTGCGCGCCCGGCGGTCGCCCTCTTCCCTGGCCTGAGACTCGACGTCCCTGACGATGACCATGGCCTCGCGCTTGGCGTCGTCCTGGATCTTCTCGATGAGCCCTTGCCGGGCGTCGGAGGCCGACATGCCCGCTACTCGCTCGAGCTCGAGCTTGGCCTTGTCGGCCAGTTCCTCGAGTTCCGCCCTCATCCTTTGGATGTGGGCCTCCTTCTCCTCGATGCCCTGTTCCTTGCGGTCGAGGCCCGCGGCGCGCGCATCCATGGTCGCTTCGCGGTCGGCAATCCGGTCTTCCTTGCGCTCGGTCTCGGCGCTGCGCTTCTTGAGGTCGATGTCCGCCTCTTTGCGCATCTGGAAGATCTCGTCCTTGGCCTCTAGGAGCGCTTCCCGCTTCGCCGTCTCCGAATCCCGTTCAGCGTCGGCAAGAATCGCCTTGGACCGAGCTTCGGCGGAGCCGACCTGCTTCTCCGCCTGAGACTTCCTAACGAAGTAACCGGCAATTGCGCCCGCGAGGAGACCAACAACGAGACCGATCACGATCTCCATCCCTCGCTCCTTTCCGCCCTCTCAGGTGCGCGAGCTCTGAGGGCTCGCGGCGACGAGCGAAGAAAACGAGCTGAACTTCCGGCGTGCCGGAGTTACCGAAGCAGCCGTCGCGACGCCAGGGGCGGCGATCCAGGGCCGCTCGGGCGCGTCAAACGACGACTATTCATGGGCTGTTCGGTCGACATAAAGGACAAGTTCACTCGTTTGTTTTCGTTCGTACCTAGTTGAGAGGTTCTTCTTGCTTGGTTGTGACTGCTGCAAACCATGGTACGCCCTCACAAGGGAACAAAGTTGCACTCCAGGCAAGCCCTGTCAGAAAACTCGCGAAAACACTTTTGGGGTGGAGATTCGGGGGTCGGTGAGGTCACTTTTCCTCCAGGAAAGCGGCCCGGCCTTTCAGTCCCAGCCCTCGGGAGGCAGGACTGCTCGGGCGCCCGCCTCGGCGTGATCGTGGGCGAAGCCCCGCCGGCGCAGCAGGGTGTAGAGACGGGCTCCCTGCTCGGCCAGGGGGTAGCGGGCCACCTTGCCCACCAGCCGCCCGGCTACGTCTGCAGCCTGACTCGCCTCGTCGAGGCCGCTGACAGCGAGCGCATCCCCGACCACCTCACGACTGACCCCCTTTGCCAGCAGTTCCGACACGAGCAGGTCGGGGGCCTTGCCCTTGGTCCGAGCCCGCTCCTCGATCCAGCGCCGCGCGAAGTCGGCATCGTCGATCAGCCTCAGCTCGGTCAGCCGGGCGATGGCGGTCTCGATTGTCTCCGGCTCGAAGTCCAGCTCTTTGAGCTTGTCGCGCACCTGCCGTTCACTGCGCGGGCGATGGGCGATGTAGCGACCCGCGCGCTCCACGGCATCGGCGTGAGCCTGCTCGGCCTCGTTCGGCCCGGCCTCTGCGCGCGCGGCCGCCTCCTGACTCAATTGGGCGAGTTGGTCGAGATCCATGGGCGCGAGCGTGCGGGCCCCGCGACGATCGCGAGGCCCGTCTTGCCCTAGTCCTCGGACACCTCGGCCTCGGCGTCGCTCTCGGCCTCGGTCTCCTCGTCGTTCTCGAGGAGGCCCAGCTTCTCCTTGATCTTGAGCTCGACCTCGGCGGCGATGTCGGGGTTCTCCGCCAGGTAGGTCTTCGAGTTCTCGCGGCCCTGACCGATCTGATCGTCGCCGTAGATGAACCAGGCGCCCGACTTCCTGATGATGTCGTTGTCGATGGCGACATCGAGCAGACTGCCCTCTTTCGAGATGCCCGTCCCGTACTGGATGTCAAACTCGGCCTTGCGGAACGGAGCGGCCACCTTGTTCTTGACCACCTTGACCCGCACTCTGGAGCCCACGATCTCGGCACCGTCCTTGAGTGAGTCGATGCGACGCACGTCGAGCCTGACCGAGGAGTAGAACTTGAGCGCCCGGCCCCCCGGAGTGGTCTCGGGAGAGTTGTGAACCATTACCCCATCGACGAAGAAGTTGTGGTTGCCCTCGACCTCGATGTCGAACCTCGACATGCTGCGAGTCGTCGGCTTGCGGTGAACGTCTGTGATCGGATAGGGCACCAGCTCGTAGGTGAGGTCTTTGAACTGAGGCTCAACCGCGAACCGGCCCCGGAATCGTGGCAACAACTTGTGCTCCATCGAAGGATGGATGTAGGGAGCGACCACACTCTGGAACTCCTCGGCCGCCAGCTTGGAGAACACGATGATCTCTTTGCCTCGCACCTTACTGAGGCGTACATCAAGATCCCAGGTGTCTCGCAGGTGCTCGACCAACCGCACCCGGGTGTCGGGAGTCATCGCCTGTACGCAGATCTGGATCCTGGCTGAAGTGGAGGCGTCGTCGCGGACGTCGAGATGACCGTCGTCCATGTACCAGACCGCAAGTGAAAGCGGCGTCAATCGCTTGAGATAATCCCACGAGAATTCCTTGCGCTTGCCCTCTGTGTAGATCTCTTTGCGCAAGTCCGCCAGCTCGACCAGCGGAGTGAGGTCGGCGAAGACCGCTCCCTTCTCGTCGACTGTGCGAGACATGGGCACGTTTGCGAACAGGGAGGCCTTCCACTCCAGGTAGTCCGCCTGCTCCGGACCATGGCCCATGCGGAACCTGATCCCGGCGGCGATCTCGTCGGATCTGCGGGTCTTCGACAATGCTCCGTCGCCCATCAAGGAGCCTCGCACGACCTCGAACTGGAACTCGCTCAGGCGATCCTCGACGGCGAGCATCACCAGATCTCCGGGCCCCAGATCCTTGGCCTCTCCCCAGCCCCCGGGAGTGCGGATCTTGTGATTGGGAGTGGCCGCAAACTGGGCCTTGCCGTTTCCTCCGGGGCGCATGGCAGTGAACTGAAGGAAGTGATCGGTCTTGCCGTTGTTGAACCAGCCCACCACCTTGCGAGGCTCAACCTTGCCCGTTTCGAAGTCGTAGGAGAGCACCTCGACCGGCATTTTCTGATTGACGATCTTGCCGATCCGCTCCTGGCTCCCGTCCGCCAGCGTGACGCGGGTGCCATAGGAAAAGCAGCCGAACATCACGCCGATCTTTTCTCGCAGTTGGTTGATGAAGACGAAGATCGTCTTGGAGCGGCTGACATTGCCGGTGAGCTTTCTGAGCGCCTGGCTCATGAGCCGGGCCTGGAGGCCGACGTGGCTGTCGCCCATCTCGCCCTCGATCTCGGCGCG
>JBOGWV010000129.1:0-6164 GCA_050693975.1 Actinomycetota bacterium | reverse complement strand
TCGCCGGATCGACCCGTCTGAGTCATCCACCACCGAGTTCGAAGAGTTCGCTCAACATATTCTTCCTCTTCTTCTTGGGTTGAGACTCCCGGCTGTGAGAGGGCTGCCGCGGTTGCACCTCGTTGTCCGCGCGCTCGATGATCTTGTCGAGCTCACCGCGGTCAAGCCACACACCTCTGCATTGCGGGCAGTAGTCGATCTCAATCCCTTGCCGTTCCGACATCATCAGCTGCGTGCCATCTACGGGACAGTCCATGATTGCCACCTATCTAGGTCTCTTACGGAGCAAGAAATGTCTCGTCGTTCTCGAGCATGAAGTGGACTACCACGAGAAGCGAATTGGTGCCACTTCGGGTCCGAGAGCTATCGGCCCGCTTGGAGACCGGCTGCTTCGATGCCGCGAAGTGCGCATTCCTCGTCGTTGTCCGAGGTGTCGCCGGTGACTCCCACGGCCCCGACGACGTCACCGGATCCGTCCCGAACGAGCACGCCGCCGGCGACCGGCACCACGCGTCCTCCGGCGAGCACAGCCAGGGATGCCGCGAACTGCGGTCGCTCGGCCGCAAGTTCGCCGATCGCCCGGGACGACAACCCCATGCCGAGGGAACCCCATGCCTTTCCGACTGCGATATCGGGCCTCAGCAAACTGGAGCCATCGTCGCGATGTACCACTTTGATGACCCCGGCGTCGTCCAGGACCGCGACCGTGAGCGGTTTGAACCCCGCCTCGCGGCCTTTCTCGAGAGTTGCTCGGGCAACGGTTATCGCCTGCTCCAGTGTGAGGTTCGGCACGATCGCTCCTTCTGCTAAGCGGTACGGGAAACCCCAATCATGATCGAATTCACCGCTGCTGGCGTAGAGCGCTCGGGGCTACGCGACCTTTTCTAGAGCGTCGGAAGACCTGCGGTACGCGAGCAAGTCGCGCACAGCATCTTCAATGGCACCCTGAGTAGCGAGTTCGCCGAAGGCCGCTCCCTCGCCGATCTGGTCGAGCGCTCCGGCGATGGTCCAGCCGGATCCAAAGCGATCGAAAACCCTCGGATCGACGTAGGAAGACCTGGACACGGCCGGGGTATTGCCGAGATAGTGCGCGACCTCTTTGACTGCTCGACTTATTGCCCGCTTGCGCGCCGTCTTGGTGGTCGCCTCGGTAGAGACGGCAAGTGCGACCGAGGCGAGCACGGTGGCGTTCCACGTTCGAAAATCCTTCGCTGTGTAGTCTTCGCCGGTTATCTCTCGAATGTAGTCGTTGATGTCTGTGCTCTTAACGTCCACCCACTTCCGGCCGTCTTTGTAAGCAAGCAACTCGGGGCCACCCGAGCGTCTTCGCTTGAGCGCCGCCACCACCTCGCGCACCGAAGGATCTACCGTGGACCAGAGCCGCCGCTGTCCGCCTTTCCCGACGTAATCGAAGAGCACCTCGTTGCCGTCCAGCGTTACATGCTTCTTGTGGATCGTTGCCAGGCCGTAGGTCTGATTCTGCTCGGCGTAGCCTTCAGATCCGATCCGGAAGAACCCGCGATCGAGCAAGCGCAACGCACAGCCCAATACCTTCTCCCGGGGAAATTGATCTAAAGCGAGATGATCGAGCGCAGTTGTCCGTAGGTCGGGAAGAGCATCGGCGAACTCGAGCATGTGATCGAATTTCTTCTGATCCATTCGGGTCCGCCAATCCTCGTGGTAGAGGTACTGGCGCCGTCCTGCATCGTCGCGTCCTACGGCTTGCAGATGTCCATAGGGGTGGGGACAGATCCACACCTCTTCCCACGCGGGCGGGATTACGAGTGCCTTTACACGCGCCAGGGTCCCGGCATCCTTTATGCGGTTACCGTCTGCATCGAAGTATTCGAAACCACGGCCACGGCGACGGCGCATGAGGCCGGGACCTGCACAATCCACTCGTCTAAGGCGGGGCATTGTGCAAGTGGTATTCCCGACACGCTCGGGCCCCAACCAAAGTCAGCCCGGCTCCCACTCGCCGGACGCAGAACGGGTGGGGCTTACGCCGGCGGTCGAAAGGCCCAGAAGGAAACCGGTGAGCCCGGACACCCGTAGCACACCTCGCCCTTGTTCACAGTTACGCCTTCAGCGAGCATGAACACGGTGTCGCCCGTTGACGCGAGGTCCGCGAAGCGCCACAGCTCGATCGTGCGGCTCCCGCCTCCGAACTCGACCTTCTCATCGAGTGGGCCCCCGTGGATCTCCTCCCACGTTGCAGTGTGTGCGTCGTAGAGCGCGGCGTGTCCACAGAAGAATGCAAAGACAAAGTCTCGAACGACAACGCTGTCGGGATAGCACTCGCTGAAATCGAGAGGCATCTTGACCGGTGGGCTCCACGCGTTGAGGTCTGCGTTGTACTCCTGCGAGTGCACCTCGTAGTCCCAGGCCACCGCGCGGTCACCGACCCATACCGCCGAGGTTGCCTGCGGAGACAGCTCAGAGGGCGGGAGTTCGCGCCAGGTATCCGTACCTGGATCGTAGGCGGCGCCCACCGACCACCTGGTGTCGGCGAGGTTGCGATCGTCGAGCAATGAGCCGAACACGAGCATCTCGCGCCCGGTCCACATGCCGCTTGCGAGATTGAGCCCGACGGGAGCCCTTGCGATTCTTCGCCAGGTGTCGCCGGCGGGATCGTAAGCCGCACCTTCGGCAACGGTGGGGTCCTCGGGGTTTCCGCCGCCCCAGAGGATGACTTCAGAGCCGGTCCAAACCGCAACTGCTCCGAAGCGCGGTGCGATCGGCGGAGTAGAGATCGCCCGCCAGGCGCCACTTGCGGGATCGTAGGCTTGCCCCCTCAGACGATTCTCGTCTTCAAGAAGGAAGATCGCCTCCGTCCCGGTCCAAACGACGTCGGCGTCCGCGCCCGCGATCGGAGCGGGTTGCAGCGGTCTCCAGCTCTGCG
Source organism: Actinomycetota bacterium (assembly GCA_050693975.1). Taxonomy (GTDB): domain Bacteria; phylum Actinomycetota; class CADDZG01; order CADDZG01; family WHSQ01; genus WHSV01. Next base: position 3,262 of record JBOGWV010000129.1, on the reverse strand, counting down.
TCACCGGATTGAAATCAAAGCCGCCGGCAGTAGGTTCGCAAGGATCCGCCCCGCCCGGATCGCATCCGCCCCAGGCGAGCAGGCGTGATCCGGCCCAGATGAAAGACACTCCCTCACGAGTCTCCGGTGGGGGAGAAAACTCGGTCCAACCCTCGGGGATGGCGGCCGCAGGGTTGGGCTCCGCGCCTCGCTGTTCCGGCCGAGCGAAGGTGTCGAGATTCGCACCCGCGAACGCGAGGACGAGAATTGCCGCCGCTCCAAGCACTGACATCGAAACAATCCGCACGCGCTGCAGATGCCGGCTCCGTCTGATTACCTGCCCTACGTCGACCTTCCGGCTGGGGCCTGCCGCGCCATCCAGTAGCAGTCGCCGAACGTCTTCACTAAGCATCGCGGACACCCTTCAGCTCGGACAGAGTCAGGCTCTGCCTCAACGATTCGATGGCCTTGCTGGTCAGCGTCTTCACGGTCCCCTCGGGGCACTCCATCACCGCTGCGACATCTCGAACGGGAAGGTCGAGGTAGTACCGGAGGACGAGCGCGGTTCGTTGCCTACGCGGCAGGGACACGACCGCGCTTCTGATGTCCAAGGCGGCAGCGCGATCGAAATCAGGATCTCTGTTGGGTCCCTGTTCGTTCTGGAGGCGGCGCTTCGCACGGGCCCCGGCTGCAGCTCTGCGGAAGTAGGAGTTTGCGAGATTCATCGCCACCCGATGCGTCCATGCTCCCGGGGCACTCAAGCGGCGAACCTTTCTCCAATCGCGACACGCCCGGGAAAGAGCGTCCTGAGCAAGCTCTTCTGCCACCAGGCGGTCGCCGCAGTACAGGCTGAGTGCCCCTACCAACCGAGGGTGTTCTTCCTCGCAGAAGGCCGCGAACTCCGACTCCCACTCCAACGTCTCGAATCGCCTCCCGGTCGGGCTTCCACTCCCGTACAGACGCTCCAGGAAGGCATTCGGTTTGGAATGTCGGGCCAAAGCTTGAAATCTTCGTGGCCGATTCTCGAATCTCGGAAGAACCACCTAGCGGCGGATGTTGCCCTTAACTAGCCTGAGGCTTGACTTGCTCTGACGAACTTGAACCCGGGAGGGGTGCAGCTGATGCTGGAACGTGTCGCGCGCTGGAGCTACCGGCGCAGGTGGACGATGCTCGGAATCTGGGTCGTCGCACTCATCGTCTCCGGTTTCCTCGCGTCCTCCGTCGGAGGGGACTATTCGAACGACTTCTCGCTTCCCGGAGCCGAGTCTCAAGAGGCCTACGATCTCTTGCTCGACCGCTTCCCGGCGTTCGCCGGTGACACGGCGGATATCGTCTTTCAGGCCGAGGACGGCGTGATGGACCCGCAGGTCAAGTCGACGCTTGAAGCCCTGTTCGCCGATCTGTCTGAGCTCCACCATGTAATCGGGGTCGAGAGCCCCTACACGGAAGAGGGAGCGCGACAGATCGCGCCCGACGGACAGATCGGCTTCGCCACGGTTCGGTTCGAGAATCTAGATCAACAGCCCGTCCCAATCGAAGTGGTGAACGAGCTCAAGACGCTTGCGGCGGATGCAGAGGAACCCGGCCTCACGATCGAGCCGGGCGGAAGCGCGGTTGTGTTCTCGGAGTTCGAAGAGCCCGGCGGCGCCGAATCGATCGGGTTCCTTGCCGCGATGGTCATCTTGCTCGTGACCTTCGGCTCCGTCCTCGCGATGTTCCTTCCGATCATGATGGCTCTCTTCGGGATAGGCATCGGGATTTCGCTCATGTTCCTGTTCGCGAACTTCCTGAACGTGCCGGACTTCGCGCCGCAGCTCGCCTCGATGATCGGAATCGGAGTGGGCATCGACTACGCGCTGTTTATCGTCACTCGCTATAGGCAACACCTGCATGCTCAGGGTGATCCGGAGGCGGCCAACCTTGCAGCTTTGGTGACGGCGGGTCGTGCGGTGCTGTTCGCCGGGACCGTGGTGGTCATCTCTCTCCTCGGTATGCTGCTCATGGGCTTTGCGTTCGTTGAGGGTCTTGCCGTCGGAAGCGCCGCAACCGTGCTCGTGACGATGCTCGCCTCTGTGACGTTGCTACCGGCGGTGATCGGATTCGCCGGTCACAATATCGATCGCTGGCGTCTGCCCTGGTTCCACCGTGGTGAGGACGACCCGCGTGCCTCCATTTGGTTTAGATGGAGTCGGTTGCTGCAGCGCCGGCCTTTGATCCCCGCGGTCGCCGGACTATTGGTGTTGCTCGTGCTTGCGATTCCGGTCCTGGACATGAGGCTGGGCTTTGCGGACGCCGGGTCGGGCGATACCACGCGCAGCAGCCGGCGCGCCTACGACTTGTTGAGCGAGGGATTCGGACCGGGCTTCAACGGCCCCTTGCTGCTGGCCGCCGACCTCTCGAGCCCTGCTGCGGGTGAACAACTCGAGGCTCTGACCCAGACGATAGGTGAAACAGAGGGCGTGGTTGCTGCGTCCCCGCCGATCATGAACGAGTCGGGGGACGCGGCCGTCATCACGGTGTTCCCGGCCACTTCGCCCCAAGACGAAGCGACGACCGATCTCGTCCACAACCTGCGCGAGGAGGTCATCCCACAGGCGATGGAGGGAACCGACACACCCGTACTGGTAGGGGGACTTACCGCCTCGGTCATCGACTTCTCTGAGGTCAACGGCGAGCGACTGCCCATCCTCATCGCGGTCGTCATCGCAGTGTCGTTTCTCCTGCTGGTGGTCGTCTTCAGATCGATCCTGGTGCCGCTCAAGGCCGCCATCATGAACCTGCTTTCAATTGGAGCGGCCTACGGAGTCATCGTCGCCATCTTCCAATGGGGCTGGGGAGCGAGCCTGCTCGGAATCGAGTCCACCGCCCCCATCGAGGCTTGGGCGCCGATGATGTTGTTCACGATTCTCTTCGGTCTTTCGATGGACTACGAGATCTTCTTGCTGTCCCGAATCCGCGAAGAGTACGTAGTGTCGCGTGACAACGCTCTGGCAGTCGCCAACGGTTTGGCCACCACGGCGCGCGTCATAACCGCGGCGGCGGCCATCATGATCACGGTGTTCCTGTCCTTTGTCTTCGGCTTCGACGAGCGCGCGATCAAGCTGTTCGGGATGGGTCTGGCCGTGGCTATCTTCGTCGACGCGACGATCGTGCGCATGGTGCTCGTGCCGGCGACAATGGAGCTGCTCGGAGATGCCAACTGGTGGTTCCCGAAGTGGCTCGACCGGATCGTGCCCAAGATCAGCATCGAACCGCATACAGAGGTCCCGGTGGAGCTACCGAC
>JBOGWV010000128.1:0-20501 GCA_050693975.1 Actinomycetota bacterium | reverse complement strand
GCGTGGGTCCGGTGTCACCGCAGGTGGCCAGAGAGATCGCCCAGGATGCGTTTCTCAACGGGGTGTTCTACGACGGCGTCGACCTGCGCAACTTCAAGCGCTGGTCGCGCGATCCCTCGGTCGAGGTGCGCACCGCTCTCGAGTTGGGTGAGCCCCCCGAGTTCGAAGGCGTCTGTTGCGTCGATTGTGGCAACCGCCTTCGCACCGAGTTCGATCACGTGGAACCTCATGTCGCCAGGGGTCCGGCTTCCAACGGCAACCTCAAGCCGCGTTGCTATCGCTGCCACCAGGCCAAGACCGAGCGGGATCGCAGGGCCGGCAAGCTCAAGCCGCCCGAACCCTGACGAACCTTAATCGTCAAGGTCCACTAAGAAGTCGGTTTTCGCAAAAAGGTTAGGGCTGGGGGTGCTTGACCGGCAGGACGTCGGAGGCGAGAAGGAGGCCCATCGACTCCGCGTCGAGGGGTTTCGAGAAGTAGAAGCCCTGGCCTCGCTCGCAGCGCAGCAATTGCAGGGCGTCGATCTGCTCGGATAGTTCGATGCCCTCTGCGACTACCTCGAGCCCGAGCGAGCCGCCCAGCTTGATGATCGCGTGCGCAATCGCGGCTTCCTCCGAGCCGTTGCCTACTCCTTCGATGAAGGTCTTGTCGATCTTGAGGATGTCGATGGGGAACCGCTGGAGATAGCCGAGCGACGAGTAGCCCGTGCCGAAGTCGTCCACCGCCACACGGACGCCGAACTCCTTGAGCCGCCGCAGCTTGTCGATGGCGGCGTCGTTATCGTGAATCAGCACGCTCTCGGTGATCTCAAGGGTGAGAAGCGAGGGGTCGATGCCCGAGTCCCAGAGCGCGCCGGCAACGTCCTCGACCATGCCGGGATGCAGGAATTGCCTCGTCGAGACGTTGACGCTGAGGCCGACCGGGGCCTTGATGGGCCACGCCTGCGCCTGACGACACGCTTCGCGCAGCACCCACCGACCGAGCTCAACGATCAGCCCCGTCTCCTCGGCGACCGGGATGAAATCCGCAGGCGCGATCAGGCCGCGCACGGGATGCTCCCAGCGAACCAGTGCCTCCATCCCCACCAGGGCACCCTCGTCGAGATCGACGATGGGTTGGTAGTGGAGCACGAACTCTTCGTTGTCGATGGCCCGCTTTAGATCGGCCTTCACTTCCAGTCGATGCAGGGCCGCGCTGTGCATGCTCGAATCGAACAGCTCGTAGCGAGCCTTGCCTTTGCTCTTGGCGACGTACATAGCCACGTCGGCGTTTCGAAGCAGCTCGTCGGAACGGATCGTGCGAGCGTTGCCGAGCTCGATTCCCACGCTGGCGCGCACGATCACATCGCGGCCCCCGATAGAGAAAGGCTCACTCAGGCCGTCGATCAACCGATAGGCGACGCTGGTCGCGTTCGACAACGAGGTGTCCTCCAGCAGGATCGCGAACTCATCCCCACCGAAGCGCGCGAAGGTGTCGCCGGGGCGAAGACAGGTGTGAAGCCGCTTCGCTGCGGCCATCAGCAGCTGATCGCCGGCATTGTGCCCGAGGCTGTCGTTGATCGTCTTGAAGTCGTCGAGGTCGAAGAACAGCACCGCCACCCTTAGGCCGTCACGCTTGCCACGTGCGAGTGCGTGCTCGACGCGGTCCACGAACAGCGCTCGGTTCGCAAGTCCGGTCAGGGGATCGTGGAAGGCCTGATGCTTCAGCTGATCCTCGAGACCCTTCCGCTCGGTGACGTCCGAGAGGATTCCGCTCCAGTGCAGCGCCGTGCCGTCCTCGTCTCGGACAACCGAGGCGTCGTCGCTGACCCACACCACCCGGGCGTCCTTCGTCAGCATCCGGTACTCGACGGCGCTCGACTTCGCCCCTGGTGCGGCCACCGCGGCCTCTTCATCGGCGCGCACCCTGCTGCGGTCGTCGGGATGGACCTGTTTCCACCAGAGCTCTGCGTCGGCGAGCCACTCCTGAGGGGTGAAGCCGAGGAGCGTTTCGATCTGGGGGCTCACGTACAACCAGCGGCCGTTCTGACCGATCTCCGCCTTGTAGACGACCACCGGAACGTGGTCCACGAGAAAGCGGAGATTCTCCTCTTGTTCGCGCAGCGCCTCTTGTGACTCGCGCAGGGCCCGCTTGGTAATACCTCTGGCATTGAGGCGCTTGGTCAGGCCGCTTGAGCGCGCGCCGGAAGATCGCCCCACCCCTGGCGTTGCTGGGGGAACTTGATCTTCGGCATGCTGGCTCACCTAGGAATCATCGGCACCGAGCACACCATCATTAGCGTCTCTTATCGGCCCGAGCCGAGGGAGTGTTTTAGCCCAGATCGGCGGCAGGCAAGTCATAGGATGCGACCCGTGAACGATCCCCTCGAACATCCACCCCACTTCGCCGAGCCTGGCGAGGTGGCCGAACGCCTGGCGAAGACGGGCTACCTGGCCGACGACGACATCGCAACGATCGTCTACCTCGCCGACCGGTTGTCCAAGCCGCTCTTGATCGAGGGACCCGCCGGCGTTGGCAAGACTGAGCTGGCCAAGTCGCTCGCCACCCTGATCGGCGTCGATCTCCTCAGGCTGCAGTGCTACGAGGGAGTGGATGAGACCAAGGCGCTTTACGAGTGGAACTACAAGAAGCAGCTCCTGCGCATCCAAGCGGGTGGAGACTCCTGGGACGAGCTCTCGGAGGACATCTTCGGTGAGGACTTCCTGCTCGAGCGTCCCGTGTTGCGGGCGCTGCGGGCGGCCGAGCCGGTGGTACTGCTGATCGACGAGGTCGACAAGCTCGACTACGAGGCCGAGGCCCTTCTGCTCGAGGTGCTCTCCGACTGGCAGGTCACCATTCCCGAGATGGGAACCGTGAGGGCCAAGCGCCCCCCTTACGTTGTGTTGACCTCGAACAACTCGCGCGAGCTTTCCGAAGCCCTCAAGCGCCGCTGCCTCTATCTGTTTCTCGATTACCCGGACATCGAGCGCGAAAAGGCCATCGTGCTCGAGCGCGTGCCCGACATCTCTGAGACGCTCGCCCTTCAACTCGTGCGCGTCGTAAACACGCTTCGAGAGCTCGAGCTGAAGAAGGCGCCGTCGATCGCCGAGACCATCGACTGGGCGCGCACGCTAGTTCACCTCGGCGTCGGCACCCTCGACGACGACACCGTGCGCAGGACCATGTCGGTGCTGCTCAAGTTCCAGACCGACATCGAGCGCGCCAACGACCGCCTCGCCCGCAGCGGCTAGCCGTGCTGGACCGACTGCTTGCCTTTACTGCGGCGCTGCGCGGGGCCGGGGTACCGGTATCGCTCGGCGAGAACCTCGACGCTCTGCAGGGGCTCGAGCACATCGACTTCACCGACCGCCGCGGCGTAAGAGCCGCACTCGCGACCACGATGGTCAAGAGCAACTCGCACCGCGTCGCCTTCGAGGTGCTGTTCGATCTCTACTTCGGCAGTCGTCCCGAGCCGGAGCGGGACGCGCCGCCCGAGCGCGAGGCGGACGCGGATCGATTCATGTCCGAGCTCGGCGACGCTCTCGGGTCGGGCGGCGGCGGCGTGCAGGAGCTCGCTCGAAGGGCAGTCGACGAGTTCGGCCGGGTCGAGAACTCTCCATCGGGCAATCTCTTCTTCGAGTACCCCATCTGGCGAGCGCTCGATCTCGACGCGTTGTCACGGCCGAGCGACGACGATTCGCTCGAAGCGACTCTCGCTAACGACGAGTTCGAACGCCGCCTCGCTGTATGGCGGGGCAGGGTGCAGGCCGAGGTCCTGCGCCGCGTCGCGCGCCGCAGGGGCGCGGCCGCGGTGGCTCGTTACGCGGTGAGGCCGCTTCCGGAGGATCTCGTCATCAACACCGCGATGGCTGATGAGCTCCAACACCTGCGGCGCTCGGTTCAGCCACTCGCGCGCAAGCTGGCGACGCGTCTCGCCATCAAGCATCGTCGCTCGCGCCACGGACGACTCGACATGCGGCGCACGATCCGGCGCTCGCTCTCTACCGGCGGGGTGCCCTTCGAGCTGGTGAACCGCAAGCGCGCGCCGCACCGGCCGGAGCTGTTCGTGTTGTGCGACGTGTCCGACTCGGTGGCGCGCTTCGCACGCTTCTCCCTGATGCTCGTGCATGCCCTCGCGTGGCAGTTCACCAAGGTGCGTTCGTTCGTGTTTCTCGAGACAGTCGACGAGGTCACACCCCTCTTCGACCACGAGGACTTCATGGATGCGGTCGAAAAGATCAACTCCCAAGCCGACGTCGTGCGCCTCGACGCCCATTCGAACTACGGCGAGTCGTTCGAGGACTTCATGGAGCGCTACGGGGACGGCCTGTCGGCGCGCTCGACCGTGCTCATCCTGGGCGACGCAAGAAACAACTACCGGCAGTCGAAGGCGGCGGCGCTGAAGTCCATCAGCACCGCCGCACACAAGACCTTCTGGCTGAATCCCGAGCCCCGCTCCTACTGGGACACCGGGGACTCGCTGGCCTCGACCTACGCCTCGTGCATCGACGACATGGCCGAGGTGCGAACCCTCAGGCAGCTAGAGCGTTTCGTCGCGCTCCGTCTCTGAGGTTTCGGGCTCGGGCGCGTCCTCGGGTTCCGGGTGCACCGGCTCGGCCTCAGGCTCCGAGAACACCGGCTCGTCGTCGCGTCGCGTCAGGGCGCTGACGAGCATCACGACCCCGATGATCACGAGGGGCACGGGCCACAACCACTCCCCGTTCAGATCGGTGAACTCGATGTCGTCCGACAGGAACAGGGCACCGGCGGCGGTGAGCATCAGGCCGAATACGAGTGAAAGCGAGTCGAGTTCGTGTCGTCGCACCTAGGGCCTCCCCCGTTCGTTTCGATTCTGTCGTTTGGGCTTGTCGCGCTCCTGGGGCGTGGTCGCGCCCTGGTCCGGATCGGGGACCTGACGCCCCGCACGAATGACCTCGACGTGTCCAACGCCCGCGTCCAGGGCGATGGTGAGACGCGCATCCGACGCCGGGTCCCCATCCGCGTCGTTGATATCGAGGCTGCGTCCCCCCCGTGAGGTCCCTAGGAAGTCGATCTGGCCGGCCTCCATGGAGCCCGTCATCTCGACGTAGACGCCCCTGGGCACGTAGACGGTGACCTCGCCGAAGGCCAGGTCGAGGTCGAGATCCGCGGGTTCCTCGTAGAAGCGGTACTGCCCCAGGTCGACGGTCAGGTCCCCGGCCAAGACCTCGTAGTTGGCGTCGATGTCTTCCTGGGAACGCGGTGTCGAGAAGTTGCTTCCGACCTCGCCGCGCAGCGGAACGTCGACCAGATTGAACAGCGCGACGAACGGCAACAGCAGCAGACCGACGAAGGTCAGCCAGCGAGCGCGGCCCCACCACGCCCCCACCACCAACCCGGCCCCAAGCACGATGAGCGCGAGCGCTCCCAACTGTCCTCCGGTGAGCGAGGTCAGCCCAATGTTGTTCAGCAGCGCGGCGCCTCCAACGGCAAGCAGCACCGACGCAAGGGTGATCGGTCCTAGGCGAGAGCGCTCGCGCCTGGCCCCGCTTCCCGACACGGCGTATCCGGGTGGTGGCACGGGATAGCCCGCCCCCTGGGGAACCGAAGTCGTCGGCGTTGCCGCGTACGCGACCGGACCCCCGCCGCGCCCTGCGGGAGGGGTCGGACCGGGATGCGGGGGCGGCGGTGGGATGTGGGGGGCCGGGGGCGGCTGAGCCGTGGCCTTGGGCTGGGGTTCCTTCTTGAGGAGATATACGCCCAACCCGCCGAGAACCAGCGCCCAGAACAACTCCGAGCCGAGCAGATTTTCTGAACCTAGATAACTCAATGAGGGAATCAGCACCAGGGCGGCCAGGACCAGCAGTCCGATGCCGAACCACTTGGGCAGATCGATCCTCGACCCCGCTCTGATGGGCTCCCCCACCCCACGTGCCGGGATGAAGATCCATCCCAGCACGTAAAGCAGAATCCCGCCCCCACCGGCGAGCGCCAGAGCTGCGAAGCCGAGGCGCGCGATCAGCGGGTCGATGCCGAAGTAGTCGGCAACGCCCCCGGCGACTCCCCCGATGACCTTGTCGTGGGTGCGACGGGTCAGGCGGGGAGCCTGCCGGTAATCACCGTAGGGCGGCTGTACGTACCCCTGCTGGGGTGGGGGCGGACCGGCCTGTGATCCGCCGTCGGTCGCGGGTCCTTCGGCGGTCGGCCGGGCCTGGTTGTCGGAGCTGTCCTGCGGTTCAGGTGACTCTTCCGTCCCGGCATCCTCGGCCGGGTTCGGCTGCGTGGTGTCGTCGTTCTTGTCCATGACCGCATCATCCTGGTGGCGGCCACGCGGAACCATCCGGAATCACCCTACGAAAACCCTGAGATCGCCCCTCGAAGATCGGGGTTGTCCCGGGTAGGCGCATCCGGGGGCGTGTGCGAACATCGCGAAACACGCTTTGAAACCCCGCTCGAGCCGGCGCATCGCCACGAGGAGCACCCGATCGCACACGCAGCAACCGACGACGGCCCCGGGTCGCAGCCACCGATCAAGCAACGGGTGGCCGGCCTTGCCTTCAGTCGCAGCGCGGACAACCGCATATTGACGGGCACCGCGGGGGGCCTCGCCGAGGTCACCGGCCTCGATCCCACCGTCGTTCGGATGGCGTTCGTGGTGCTTTCGCTGGGCTTTGGGCTGGGGCTACTTGCCTATCTCTTTGCGTGGGCGCTGTCGAGCGAGCCGGCTCCAGGGCCGCAGCATCCTCGCCTTTCGCTCACGACCAGCCCGCTCCGCCAGGCGACCGCGGTCGGTTGCATCAGCTTCGCGGTCCTGCTGGTGATGCGCGCCACCGGCCTGTGGCCCGGAGACGGACTGGTGTGGCCCCTGACGCTTGCCGCCTTCGGGGCGACCGTGATCTGGGTACGCAACGACACGGCCGACAGCCCGCTGTCGGGCCGTGCGCCGGCGAACCCACTCGAGGCCGTGTTCGCCGGCAAGGCCTCTCTGCGCCGCACGCTGGCGGGAGGTCTCTTCATCGCCGCAGGTATGGGTGCGCTGCTGTCGGCCAACGTCCCGATCTCGCGCGCTGGCTTCGTCGTGATCCCCATTCTCGTCACGGTCGCCGGGCTCAGCTTGATCTTCGGACCGTGGCTCTGGCGGCTCGCCCAGCAGTTGTCCGATGAACGGCGCGAGCGCATCCGCTCCGAGGAACGCTCCGAGATGGCGGCGCACCTGCACGATTCCGTGCTCCAGACGCTCGCCCTCATCCAGCGGGCGGAGGATCCACAGAAGATGGCGAGCCTGGCGCGCGTCCAGGAACGCGAGCTGCGCGCATGGCTCTTCGGTCAGAGCGACGCCGCCGCCGACCTGCTAAGCACCGCCATCGACACCCTCGCCAGCAAGGTCGAAAGCCTTCACCACGTCCCCGTCGAGGCCGTCGTCGTCGGCGACCGCCCGATGGACGATCGTCTAATGGCGATGGTGCACGCGAGTGCCGAGGCGATGGTCAACGCCGCCAAGCACTCGGGAGCGAGATCGGTGTCGGTCTACGTCGAGGTCGAGGATGAGGCCGTTACCGCGTTCGTGCGAGATTCGGGGAAGGGGTTCGACCCCGACGACGTCCCCGCCGGCAGCAACGGAATCGCCGAATCGATTCGCTCGCGCATGGAGCGCAACGGAGGAACCGCCGAGATCGTCAGCGCAATCGGCGATGGCACCGAAGTCAGACTGAGACTCCCGAGGGGAAGTTGATGAACGACCGCCGCATCAGCGTCTTTCTGGTGGACGATCACCAGTTCTTCCTGTCGGGCGTGCGTTCCGAGCTCGGGAACGATTTCTCGATCACCGGCGCCGCCGGCGACGTGGCCGGAGCCGTCAAGGGAATCGTCGAAACCACCCCCGATGTGATCCTGCTCGACGTGCACATGCCCGGAGGAGGAGGTCTCGCAGTCATCGAGGGCGTGCGTAAGGCCAATCCCGACGCGCGCTTTCTCGCTCTCTCGGTGTCCGACGCCGCGGAGGATGTCATCGCCATCATCCGAGCGGGGGCGCGCGGTTACGTGACCAAGTCGATATCACCCGCGGACCTCGCCGCGGCCATCCGTCGCGTGTACGAGGGCGACGCGGTGTTCTCTCCGCGTCTCGCCGGGTTCGTACTCGACGCGTTCGCCGGGAGCGTGCAGACGGCGATCGACCCCGAGCTCGACCAACTCACCCAGCGCGAGCGCGAGGTCATGCGCTACATCGCCCGCGGCTACTCCTATAAGGAGGTCGCTCGCGAGCTTCACATCTCGACCAAAACAGTCGAGAGCCATGTTTCGGCGGTGCTCCGCAAGCTGCAGCTATCGAGCCGGCACGAGCTGACCCGCTGGGCGACCGACCGCCGCTTGGTCTAGGAATTCGCGCGGCTTGATTACTCGTCGCTTGCGAGGGAAGCATCCCTTCCATGCAAACCTTGCTCGCGGGACCCATCTTGCGGAGGGCCGAGGCCGGACGCGTCTGCGTCTGGCTGGCAACCAGCAGTCCCTGTGAGGTGCGGGCGGAGGTCTTTACGCTCGAAGACGCCAAGGGACCGGATCCCCGCCCGGTGGGCTCCGGGACCGCCGACACCGTGCGAATCGGGCGCGCGCTGTTCGTCCACCTGGTGCAGGCAACGCCGTCCGGAGAGTCCTTTCCAACCGACGAGTTGCTCGCCTACGACGTCATCGTCGTCGATGAGGGTGGCCGGGAGTGGCGCCTTGTCGATCTCGGACTTCTCAACGGTCCCGATGCCATCGTCTATGAGGGCATGCCGCTACCCACTTTCTTTCTGCGCAAGGACACGCCGGACCTGAACCTGATGCACGGTTCGTGCCATCTCCTTCACGGCCAGGGCGAGGACGCCTTCCTGGCGGCCGACGAGATGCTCGCGAGCAGCGCGCAAGAGGTCGAGCGGCGGCCCAGCCTCATGATCCTCACCGGTGACCAGATCTACGGCGACGAGGTGGGCGGGCCGCTCATCCGTCACCTCACCGGACTCGGCCAGGAGGTTATCGGCCCGCACGATCAGACCTCCGTGCCGGACATGCCCCCACTCACGGAGGTTGACGTTTACGGCCGCCAGGAACTAATGACCGAGCGAGCGAACTTCACCTCGGGCAATGCCGAGAACCATCTCATTAGCTTCGGTGAGTTCGCGGCCATGTATCTCATCTCGTGGGAACCTTCGCTCTGGCCCAACCGGCTGCCCGAGGTCGATCAGTCGCTCGAAGGGCTCGAGGGCGCGGAGCGGAGCAAGTTCGAACGCCTTTACAACACGGAGTACGGGTGCCTCGAGAGGGCGCGGGCGGCCGTACCGGCGATCCGGCGCGTCCTCGCCAACGCGCCCATCTACACCGTCTTCGACGACCACGATGTGACCGACGACTGGAACCTGACGCGCAAGTGGTGCGAGCAGGTTCGCTCCAGCCCGGCGGGGAGGCGAGTCATCACCAACGCGCTGGCGTCCTTCTGGGCGTTTCAGGGCTGGGGCAACAACCCCGACGCCTTCGACGACGGCTTCCGGCGGCGGCTGGCCGACCTGCTCGGTCAAAAGAATCCCGATGACGAGCTCGATGATCTGTTGTGGAACATCGACTACTGGAGCTACACGCTGCCCACCAAGCCGGTGACCGTCGCTCTGGACACCCGGACACAGAGAAGCTTCGACAGCGACGAGGGGGCCGCGCGTTTGATCAGCGAGTCCGAGCTCGATCGGATCCGCAAGCTCGTACGAGATTCGGGTCACCGTCACTCGGATCCTCTTCTGCTGGTCTCGCCGGTACCCGTGTTCGGGCTCGAGCTTCAGGAGCGCCGGCAGAAGTTCTTGGTCGGAAAGGTCGGTCCTTACGAGATCGACTTCGAGGCATGGCATTCGAACCTTCAGGGCTTCGTGGACTTCATGTCCTTCCTCGTCGACGAGCTCGAGCTGAAGTTCTGTGTGCTGTTGTCGGGCGACGTTCACTACGGGATGAACGTCGAGGCATCGTTCCAGCACAACGACAGGAAGCTGCACTTCGCCCAGCTCGTCAGCAGCTCGTTCAAGCACAGCGGCAAGCTGAGCAAGTCCGGCATCGAACTCCTCGGTCAGCTGGTGAGCAAGAAGCACGAACGAATGGGCTGGGACAAGCCTCCCTCCCTGGCAAGCGGCACGGGCTTCAGACAGAAGGTGCTCGAGCGCCAGGCCAACACCGACGAGTGGAACAGCGACGCTCCCGTGTTCCTCGGACCCAAGCGCGTCACGGTGCTCCGGATCGAGCAGGACCCCGAATACCGGGAGCGCCGGAGCTACGTGCGACCGGAGGAGCCCCGCTCCTCTTATCTCATCGGAGAGAACAACATCGGTGTGGTGTCGATTCGCGAGCACGAGGTCGTGCACTGCCTGCTGTCGAGCCGGGAGCGCGACCCTCGCCCACGGACCGCCACCATCAAGATCGAGCCGAGGACCGAGACCCCGCTGACTCCTTGAGGGGTCGAGCCGATATCGTCTGTCCCATGACGGACCACACGGCTCAGGTTGCGGCTCCGGTGCGCGCCGCCCTCGATTCCTCCGGCATCTCCTACGAGGTGCTGCCGTGCGAGGAGCATCTCGCCGACACCAAGGCTTTCTCGGAGCACTACGGCTTTCCGATGGAGCACAACGCGAACACGATCCTCGTAGCGTCCAAGCGGGGGCCGAAGCGCTACGCGGCCTGCGTGCTCCTCGCGACCACCTCGCTCGACGTTAACAAGACCGTCAGGCAGCATATGGAGGTATCCAAGGCCTCGTTTGCCAACGCTGAGGAGACCGCCGCGCTAACGGGCATGCTCATCGGGGGGGTGACTCCGTTCGGACTGCCCGAGGAGCTGCGGGTGCTGGTCGACGAGCGCGTCATGGAACGAGAGTGGATCATCCTGGGCGGAGGTAATCGCACCTCGAAGGTCAAAGCCCCGCCGGACGTGCTGCGCGTAGTGCCGAACATGATGGTGGTAGCGAACCTCGCCCGGTAGCGTGGGAGGCCTGCTGGACAAAGGAGTTCCAATCGCTGCCAACCATGACGTCGTGGTCATCGGTGGAGGAGTCATCGGATTGTCCGTCGCCGTCGAGCTGCGACGCGCCGGTGTCGATCGAGTCGTTGTGCTCGAGCGTGATGGGGCCGTCGGCCGCGCCTCGTCCTCACGCGCCAACGGTGGCGTCAGGGCTCAGTTCTCGACCGCGGTCAACATCGCTTTCTCGCTGCACTCGATCGGTGAGTTCGAGCGCTTGACCCATGCTCATCCGGACGTGCTGACCTTCCATCAGCGCGGCTATCTGTTCGCCGCGGGCCGGGAATCCGGCGAGAACTTCCTGCGGCAGGCCGCCGAGCTCCAACTTTCAATGGGGGTGGCGACGAGGTGGCTCGAGCCCGACGAGATCGTCGCCCTGGCCCCGATCATCGAACGGGACGGACTACGCGGCGGAACCTGGCACGCCCGCGATGGCTGGCTCGATCCCCACGGGGTGATCGAGGTCATGAGACGAGAGGCGAAGGCCGCGGGCGCGGAGATCCGACTCCGCTCCGAGGTGAGCGCGATCGCGGGCCGCTCCGGCGCCGAATTCCAAGTGGTCACCTCGAGCGGTCCCGTGTCGGCGCGCCACGTGGTCAACGCGGCGGGAGCGCACGCCCGCACCGTCGGAGAGATGCTGGGGGTCGAGATTCCGGTCACCCCGGTCCGGCGCAACCTTGCCTTCGTGCGCGCCCCCTCCACACCGAGCAAGCCTCTGCCCATGTGCGTCGACGTCGACACGGGGGTGCTCGTCCGCCAGGAGGGCGAGGGCTACGTCATCGCCTACTCCAACCCCAACGACGAACCGGGCTGGGACACGTCTGTCGACCCGCGCTTTCTGGACGATCTCGCCGACCGGATCGGTGGCCGGTTTCCCTCCCTCGAGAGTGCACCCATCGATCCGCGCCAATGCTGGGCGGGCCTCTACCCCGAGACAGAAGACCACCACGCGATCGTGGGAGAGAGCCCCGAGGTCCCGCGTTTCGTGCAGTGCGTCGGCTTCGGAGGACACGGAATCATGCACGCACCCGCGGCGGGCCGCGCCGTCGCCGAGATTGTGACGCAGGGCAAGTGCACCAGCTTCGATCTGCATCCCCTACGGCCCAACCGCTTTGACGAGGGTGATCTCACCGTAGAAGCGGCCATCATTTGATGGGTGGCTCCGAGCAGCGGCTTGCCGACGAGTTGGTCACCGGACGCGCGTCGCGCGTCTCAAAACGGTGGATCGCCAAACGACTCGTGGTGTTGCTCGTGTGCGGCCTTGGCCTCTATGCAGTCGCCCCCAGATTGATCGAGGTCTTTTCCGCGGCCCCGCGCCTGGTCACGCTCGACCTTTGGTGGTTCACGGGCATACTCGTTGCGCAGGCCGGCAGCTTCATCGCGTTGTGGGTACTGATCGGAATCTGCATCCACAGCCGCGACTGGTTCGTCATCGCCACCTCGAACCTCACCTCCACGGCGGTCGGCCGCATCGTCCCCGGGGGCGGAGCCGCTTCGGCGGCCATGAACCTGCGGATGTTGACGACTGCGGGTATACCGGCCGCGACTGCGGCCACCGGCGTCACCGCCTTCTCGCTCATCTCGACGGGAATGCTCTTCGCGATGCCGCTGCTCGCACTCCCTTCGATCCTTGCAGGAGTGCCGGTGAGCCCGGGCCTGGCCCAGGCCGCGTGGGTCGGCATCGGCTTCTTCGTGATCCTGTTCGTCGCGGCGATGGTTCTGCTCACATTGGATGGCCCGCTGCGCGTGTCCGGCCACCTCGCCGAGCGCGCCATCAACCTCTTCCGTCGTCGTAAGCGCGCGCTGTCCGGCCTCCCTCAGCGGCTGATCGAGGAGCGAAACCTGATTCGCGCGACGCTCGGGACCGACTGGCATCGAGCGTTGGGTGCCGCCGTCATCAAGACCTTCCTCGAGTTCATGGCGTTGATGGGCGCGCTCCTTGCCGTGGGAGCTTCGCCCGATCCTGGACTCGTGGTCCTCGCCTTCTCGGCTGCATCGGTGCTGACCACGGTGCCCGTTACCCCGGGCGGCCTCGGCTTCGTGGAAGCCGGTCTCACAGGAACGCTGGTGCTGGCAGGTGTGTCGGCCGGCGACGCCGCGCTCGCGACCCTCGCCTTTCGTCTCGTCTCTTACTGGCTGCCGATGCTGTTAGGTGTCGGCGCGCTGTTCCTGTTTCGCTCGCGTTACAAATCGATCTGAACATGGGTGGTATGGGAGCGTCGGACTGCGAAGGCATCGGACAGGGCCTGCTGGCTCAGCCGGTCAACACCTTGTCCAGCATCGCGTTCGTTCTCGCGGGAGTGTGGATCGTCTATCGCGCACTCGGCTCGTCTATTGGGCGAGCACGAATGGTCCTGTTCGGTATGGCAGTCGCGTCGGTTGGGGTGGGAAGCATTCTGTATCACGGCCCCCAGCCGGGTGAGGCTCAGCTCGTCCACGATGGAACCATCGCCATAGTCGTTGCGGGGGTCGCCGCTCTCGAACTCATGCGAGGCCGGCGGGGAGTTCAGAGGGATCGAGACGGATACCTGCTGGCACTCGCGGCCCTGTTGCTTGGTGCCGTAGCCTTCACGTTTGGTCGCACGAACTCGCCACTCTGCTCCCCCGGCGACGTCCTCCAATTGCACGCGTTGTGGCATGTGCTGGCGGCCTTGGCTCTCATCGCGTACGCAAGCGCGGAACGCTGGGCGCCGGGCAAAGGCCGACCCGGTAGGCAGCGAACTAGGCGTTCCGCGCGGCCTTCGTCGCCTCGCTGAGCTCTGCCGCCTCGGGCTCGACCAGCGCGGTGAAGGAGCTGTTCGGTTGTCCCACGGTCCGGCCGAGCCCGCCTCGCTCGAAAAGCCGGTGCAGCACGACGAGCGTGATGTCGTCGTCTTGCTCCCACTCGGGCCCGGTGAAGTCGGACAGAGAATCCAGCAGCCGGCCGATCACGCGTTCGGGATGGGCGTCGCCTTCCAGAACGCTCTTCATGCGCGGGAAACCGAACATCTCGCCCGAGTCGTCTCTGGCCTCGGCCAGCCCGTCGCTGTGCAGAAGGAACGAGTCACCGGGGTAGAGGTTCGTCTCGGACTCCTCGTAGGTGACTCCCGCCATCAGGCCGAGCGGCATGCCGGTCGCACGGAACTCTCTGACGCGTTCGCCGTTTCGGAGATAGGGCAGGTTGTGGCCTGCGTTGGCCATGACCATCTGACCCGAGGAGGGATCGATAATGGCGCAGAGACACGTCACGAACATGTTCTGGGGGATGTCGCAGTGCAACTGTTCGTTGGCGCAGCGAAGGATCTCGGCCGGACTCAAGAGTCGGGAGGCTTCGCCTCGCAGGAGGCTGCGGGTGGTCGCCATTACCAGCGCTGCGGGGACCCCCTTGCCGGTGACGTCGCCGGTCATCAGCGCGAGGCGCCCATCGGGCAGGTCGATGAAGTCGTAAAAGTCGCCGCCCACCTCGCGCGCGGGGCGATAGTGAACGTGGACGTTCCAGCCCTCTACCTCGGGAAGATTCTTCGGCAAGAGCTGCTGCTGGATCAGGCGCGCCACTCGCATCTCGCTCTCGATGCGCTCACGCTCGCGCAGGTCGACATCGTGCTCACGCACCAGCAAGGCGACTCGTACGGCGGCCGCCGCGTGCCCACTGAGCTTCTCGAGCAGACGGAAATCCTGCGTCGAGTAGTCGGTGTCGCTCAGCCGCGGCCCCAGGTTGAGCATCCCCACGAGCTCGCCTTGGTTGACCAGGGGCACGACCAGCTTCACGTACACGTCACGGAAGCGCGCCAGCGTCTCGGACTCGGGGTCGTTGTCCACGTCGATCGGCCCATCGGCCGACCGCAGGGTGGCCAGTGCTTCGGCATCGAGCGTTACCTCGTCGAAGTCATCCCCGCGTACTCGCTCGACGCCGCCCTTCACGGAGAACGAGATTCGATGCATCGTCGTGGCGTCGTTGGTGAGCATTCCCTCTTGGCTGCGCGGCACCCAAAGGGACGCCCCCGTAGGAATCAGAGTCTGAGATACCACGCCGAGCAACTCGCTAGACAGGGTTTCGATATCGATTTCCTGGCGAAGGCGCGCGGTGAATTCATCCATGGTCTTGGTCGCGTCGTAGCGCGCCCTGTAGAACTGCCGGTCGATGAGATCCTGAATGTGCCGGCGAAGGGGTTGGAACGCGAGTGACACCAGCAGCGTCGCAACTGCAACCGTGAAGTAAGAGCGAGTCACGACGGCGCCGATGGTTGCCACGGTCAACCCGTAGCCGAGGCCGAGCACCCCGGTCAGCGCTGCGTAGACCAGTGTCTTGTTGATCAGGACATCGACGTCCCAGAGCCGATAGCGCAGGACGGAGATACCGATCGACACGGGGAGCAGCAAGAGCGACACCGCGAGCAACAGGAGCAGGATGAGGTTGTAGATCGCCTCCACCCTCGGGGTCACGAGAGTGAGGTTCTGGAATCCGCTACCCAGGCCGGGATTCAGAGCGAACAGAAACACCACCACCGCCACGATGGTCGCAAGCGCCGAGACCACGAGCTTGGTCTGCTGCTTATCCGCCGGGCCCGCGACCACGTTGTAGCGGTATATCTGGGCGGCGTTCCCGATCCCGATCGCGGCGACCACCACCGCCATTCTCAGCGTCGAAGGCCAGGTACCCGGATCGATCACCGAGCCCGGCAGGGCAAGCCACAGGACCACGTGTATGCCCGCCGCCATCGCGATGAAGCGGGACCAGCGCGGAACGAAGCGCCCGTCGGGAAATAGAAGCAAGAACAGCAGCAACGTCATGCCCAGAACGGTCCTGCCGGTTTCTGGGGAGAAGGGGTCCTGGTTGCCGATGTACCCGGCGATGGTCGTCAAAGGCGAGTCGGCGGGCAGCGTGTTCAAGGGCGCAAACCAGGCCATGCCCGCCGACAACAACAGACCCGAGGACAGCCCCGTCATCCAGTCGCCGGACTTACGGGCAAAGATAACGAGCGCGGTAATCGCGAAGATCAGAAATGCGAGCAGGCGAAAGCCGAGGTCGGCGCGCACCAGCATCTCGTGGTTGATTCCGATCTCGTTGAGCCGGCTTGCGATCTTCGGTTGCACCGAGAAGACGCCCGATTGGAAGAGGGCGTCCAACGAGTTTCTTCCCCATAGGGCCTGGAAGCTGGCGATCGCGGGAAGCAAGCTGCCAACGGCTATAGCAAGCCAAGCACCTCGAAGCGCGAGCAGCCAAGGACCGCGACAAGTAGTGCGTGCGGCGGCCCGTTCTCTAGACTTAGGTGCACGGCTTCCGGCTCGGCCGCTGAGAAAGTCTGTAAGCTGCACCGCGTCATTATCCTCATGGAGCGGAGCTTCATCCAGAGGGTTTGAGGGCAACTTCGCAGTTGTTGTGGCGAATTACCCACATTGCAGAAGCGGACGAAAACCAGTTTTCTGGGGAGTGCCATGGAGACCACGATGAACACGGAGACGGCCCCGAGGGCGGGGCGCGCGCGGCGCTTTGCGTTTTTTGCCGTATTGATCCTCTTTGCACTGACGCACTATCCAGTGCCACTCTTTGCGATTCTGGGGTGGTTTATCGAGGAAGGTGCCACCTCCCATCGTGTCCACGAGATCGTGTTCGGCTTCATATTCACAATGAACCTTGTCGGGTTGCTGGCTCAGCTGCGGAAACCCGAATTGAGAGTGGCCCAGATGTACCAAGTGTTCATAATTTCCTGGCTTCTCGTGGCAACCACGTTGATCGTGGACAGGGAGATCTTTATTAACGTGGTGTTCTTTTTTGTCCTTCCTCCCGTGCTTGTAATTTTGCACCCCGCACGCGATCAACTACTACGTCCCGTCATTAACCTAAGCCGAGTTCTGCTAATCCTGTTGTTGGCGGCAGCCATTCCCTGGGTTTACTACGCGGTCAACGAGTTCCGAATCGGCCTGGACGCCTCTCGAGTTGCAACCCCCGTGTTCGAAATTGTGGAGAATCGTCTACCAGACGATGCCACCGAGGATGAATTTGAGGACGCACTGTTAGCAGAGCTTAGGAGAGCGACCGACTCCAACGAGGAGTTTGAGGCCGCCCAGCACTCGGGACATTGGTCGGCCATGGGCGCGTTCGCACTCATCATTCTCGGACTGGCTGTTGTCGCTGCCCTGCGACCGCCGGGCTGGCGGGTGCCGGCCTGGTGCGCGGGGTTGTCGGCGATCCTTTACGGATCCGCGTCCTTCGCCAACCCCGGCGACGCAAGCTCGGCTACCAGCTTATGGGCGCTGCTCGCGATCGTGTGGGGCGTCGCCTTCATTCTTGCGACCGAGCGTGAGCGGCGAGAGTTCCAGCCCGCGGGCGAAGCCGTAGGTCAGCCCGCGCCCGCTTAGAGCCTAAGATCGGGATCATTCTTGATGGCCACCTAAACCGGGGGGCACTTCGTGGGCCGTAAGGAACGGCGCGACGGCGTCCAGTTTCCAGAGCGCGACGGACGGCGGAGCTCGCTCGCATCCGGACGGAGGATATTCGCCGCCGCGGCTCGCTCGACCGACGAGCGCCTCGCCTCTCGCATCGAGGCGACCGATAACTGGCGGAAGCAGTACATGGGTCCCGTTCGCGCGCTGGTGGAGTCCGGCATCTGCTCGAGTGCTGACGCCACCCTGATAGCGCGCGCTGGTCTGCAAGCCACCCAGGACGAGCTCACCTTCGTCCGCGGCGACGACGAGACTTCGGTCGCCGAGGCCTTCTCGAACAATCGCGAGGAGGCGTTCCAGACCGCGACGATCGAGGGAGTCGAGCGCGGAGGGGTTGCACACGTCTCCATCCCCTACCGGGGCTCGAGGCTCGCGGGTGACGACCTGCAGCGGCAGCTCGACGAATGGGAGCGAGCGGGAGTCATCGAGCCGAGCTGCGCACTGGCGATCCGAGAGGTGCTCGCTTCTCCTGGCTGGCTCGACCTCTCAGACCTGCACGTTGCGATGCTCGGCGCGGCATCGGAGATGGGGCCACTGACCTCCTTGTGCTCCTGGGGCGCGAACGTGCTTGCGGTCGATCTCCCGCGCCCCCGGCTGTGGCGACGCATAGTCGAGGTCGCAAGAAGGGGACGCGGGCGTCTTCTGGTTCCCGTTCGCAGGACACCCGTCGACCACGAGGACATCTGCAACCACGCGGGAGCGGATCTCCTGACCCGGGCCCCCGAGGTGCGCACCTGGCTCGCCGGGTTCGATGGTCCGCTGACCGTCGGCAACTACGTTTATGCCGACGGCGGCAACTTCGTATGTCTGGCCGCCGTCGTCGACACGCTGATCGAGGATCTGTCGCGTGAGCGGGCGGACCTCTCCGTTGCCTATCTGGCCACCCCGACCGACGTCTATGCGGTGCCGTCGGAGATGGCGAGTGCCGCGATTACGCAGCGTCCGAGAGGAGTGAGCGGCGCGGTGCATGCGGTCGCGCGCGCGGCGACGCGTCACCGCCTCTACTCCCCCAACTACGGCGAACTGATCAACGACGGAGATGGACGGTCGTGGGGCATCTCGGACTGTCTGGTCCCACAACAGGGTTCGAACTACGCGCTGGCGAAGGCGCTGCAACGCTGGCGGGCCATCGCCGCGCGCGATGCCGGCCACATCAGCTCGGCCAATCTTGCGCCCGCCACGATCACCCGGTCGGTCGTAAGCAACCGAGTTCTGGCCGCAGCCTACGCGGGAGCGCCGAGCTACGGCGTCGAGATCTTCGAACCGGCGACCAGCGCGGCGCTGATGGCCACGCTTCTGGTTCACGATCTGCGAAACGGCAAGGCCGTCGCCAATCCCGAGATGCACCTGCAGCATCCCTACGAGCTGTGGACCGACGCCGCGGCCCACGGAGGTCTTCTGCGGCTTCCCTACGAACCGCGCTCCGTGCTACCCCTCGCCGCTCTTCGGGGACTCGTCAAGGTCAACCGGCCGAAACATTAAGAGCGTTCTCATGGCTTTCTCAGGGTCGTCTTAGGCGCGCTGGCTAACTTGATGAGCGTCAAGAAAACGAGACCAAAGGAGACCAAGATGATCGTTCGACTCTCACTATGGATCCTTGCGGTGGCCGTGATGATGGGCCTGGCCGGCGGGGTAGTTAGCAGCTCTGCAACCGACTCCGAGGACCTCGCCGCCAAGCGGGAAGAGGACTCGATAGTGCTCGTGGCCGCGGACGACGACGATGATGACGACGACTCGTTCGGCACCAACGGCGGCGACACGAACAGCAAGTCGGGCAACTCGAGCGGCGTCAACAGCAACGACGGCACCAACAGCCGGCACACGAGCGTGAGCCGGGACCGCGACCGCAGCCGTGGCGACCTCACCAGGGATCGCACCAGGGACGGCTCGGGTGACAGGAAGCGGGACTGGAGCCAGAACCGCACCAACGACCGCTCCCGCAACGACACTCGCTAGACCAGACGCAAGGCCAAGAGGCGCCCTCCCCCGGGCGCCTCTTGCACGTCTGCATCCCCTTCGCAACGCTCGCGCTGTTACCGTGACTCGAGTCGTTTACCGATGCCATCACACGTCATCCGGAGGGGCCCAACATGAAGTCTTACGACGCGACCTCGATGATTCAGGCGACCCCCGACACCATTTGGGCGATCCTTATCGACGCTCCCAACTACCCCAATTGGGATTCCGGCGTCCAGGAGGTCGAGGGCCGCATTGCCCTGGGAGAGAAGATCAAGGTGAGGTCGGAGGCGAATCCCGACCGTGCCTTTCCGGTCGAGGTCACCGAGTTCAGCGCCGGCCGGCGAATGACCTGGACGGGCGGGATGCCGCTGGGACTGTTCAAGGGCGTTCGCACCTTTGTCCTGTCGCCGCAAGCGGAAGGCGCCACGAAGTTCACCATGCGCGAGGAGTACACCGGCCCCCTCCTGCCCTTGATCTGGCGCTCGATGCCCGACCTGGGTCCCTCGTTCGAGCAGTTCGCCAACGGGCTGAAGCAGCGAGCCCAGAGCTCGACCTAAATCCTCGCGAAACGCATTCCTTTCAGGGCTTTTTCAGCGATCATTCAGCTTCATAGACGCACGATTGAAGTTTGTTGAGGAATCCCGAGGAAGGTGCGGTCTTGCGATTGCTGGTGGTCGAGGACGAGAAGCGGCTGGCCGCGGGCCTGAAGAGGGGCCTGATGGCCGAGGGCTTCGCCGTGGACGTCGCTCTCAACGGGACCGACGGTCTGTGGATGGCGGGCGAACACGACTACGACGCTCTGATCCTCGACATCATGCTGCCCGGAGTAAACGGCTTTCAGATCTGCTCCCGCCTTCGCGAAGGAGGCGTCTGGACCCCGATCCTCATGCTGACTGCCAAGGACGGCGAGCTGGACGAGGCCGAGGCGCTCGACAGCGGGGCCGACGACTACCTCACCAAACCCTTCTCCCATGTGGTGCTCGTAGCAAGGCTCCGCGCGTTGCTGCGCCGAGGGGTCCGAGAGCGTCCCGCGGTGCTGGAGGCCGGCACCATCCGGCTCGATCCCGCCGCGCGCCGCTGTTGGAGCGCGGGCACCGAGATCGAATTGACCGCCAGAGAGATGTCGCTGCTCGAGTTCCT
>JBOGWV010000127.1:0-19875 GCA_050693975.1 Actinomycetota bacterium | reverse complement strand
GGCCTTGCCGGTGTGGAGGCGGTTCTCCGCCTCCTGGAACACGACCGACTGGTCGCCGTCGATGACCTCGTCGGTGACTTCGTTGCCGCGGTCGGCGGGCAGGCAGTGCATGTAGATCGAGTCCTCCGCCGCGATGCCCATGCGACGGGAATCGCAGATCCAGTCTCGGTAGCGCGCGTTCAGTGCGAGCGCCTCGGCCTCGTTGCCGAACAGGTGCTCGGCGCCCCACGACTTCGGGTAGACGACCTGCGCGCCCTCGAAACCCGCATCCATGTCGTCGACCTCGACGATGCTGCCGCCGCCCTCGGCGGCGAGCTTGTGAGCCTGGTCCATCACCGCCGGCATCAAGCGGAACTCTGGAGGGCGGGCGATGGTGAGCTCGACGCCGAAGCGAGGGAGCAGCAGCGCGAGACCCTGCGGAACGCTCATCGGCTTGGCATACGAGGGCGCAAAGGCCCACGACACGCAGATCTTCATACCGGACAGATCTCTAGTGCCGAAGTGCTCTTCGATGGTCATGAGGTCGGCAAGTTGTTGAGTGGGGTGGTCGATGTCGCACTGGAGGTTGATGATCGGTGCCTCCGCCGCCGAGGCGACCGCGCGCATGTAGGCGTTGCCCTCTCCAGGGACCTTGTCATGACGGATTGCGATGCCGTGACCGTAGGACGACAGGATAATGCCCATGTCGCGCGGCGACTCTCCATGCGCGATCTGCGATGTCGCCGCGTCGATGAAGTGCGCGTGGCCCCCGAGCTGCGTCATGCCGGCCTCGAATGCGTTCCTCGTGCGGGTCGAGAGGTCGAGAAAGATCATGAAGAGTGTCTTGTCGGGGAGCAATCGGTGCGGCTCGCCACGTTTGAAGGCCGCCTTCAGCTCGGCGGCCGTATCGAGGGCCTCACCGAGTTCCTCGACCGACCAGTCCGCGGTCGAGATGTAGTCCTTCCCTAGAAGCGATGCGCGTTGCACTCAGAAATCCTCCATCCGTTTCCAGAGCTTGGGCGCCGCGCTGCGGCACTTGGCCCTCAGCTCTTCCTCGTCGATAACGGTGTGCTTATGGTCGCGGACCACCCAGTGCCCGCCGACCATCACATCTCTGACCACCGGACGGCCAAAGATCAAATGGCCCGCGAGGTTTCCCTCGTCCAGGGGTGTGGGCGCCGAGTAATCGAGCACTACGAGATCCGCAGGCGAGCCGGCGGACAGGCGGCCCAGCGCGGGTTCGCCGAACAACGAACCCGCAACCGCTTGCCCCTGAGCGAGCCGGTCGATGGCGAAACCTACGCCCGCGCTCGACGACACTTCGCGCGCTTTTAGATAGCAGGCCTTCGTCTCGGACAGCATGTCGCCGTCGATCCCGTCCGTCCCCAGCGCGACCCGCTCTCCGAGCCGCAACGCGGGTGCATAGCCGACTCCGTTGTTCATGTTCGAACGTGGGTTGTGCGCGACGAACGCGCCCGACGCCCGCACCGCGTTGATCTCGGAATCGTCCAGGTGAACGCCGTGCGCGATCAGATCTCCTTCCGCCAGCGCCCCCCGGGACGCGAGTCGCTCGGCGGTGCGGAGCCCGTAGCGCTCCATGGAGTCGTCCTCGTCGAAGGCGTCCTCGGCTACGTGAATATGCAGCGGCGCCCCGAGGTTGCGAGCGCACGCGACCAGCTCCTCCATGGTCCTGTCGCCGATCGTGAACGATGCATGCGCGCCCACCATGCCGGCAATCAAAGCGCGCTCGTTGGTCTCGGCGAAGCGAAGGTTCTCCGCGATGCCGGCGCGGCCGCGCTCCTCTCCGTGGCGATCGGTGACCTCGTAGCAGACGGCCCCGCGCAGGCCGGCCCCCGAGATGCCGTCGGCCACGAGATCGAGCGATCCCTCGATCGCCTCCGGCGAGGCGTGATGGTCGACGATCGTCGTGGTCCCCGACAGCGCGGCCTCGAGGGCGCCGAGGCGCGCGGAAAGCGAAACAGTCTCGGGCTCGAGTGCCCGATCCAGCCGCCACCAGACCCGCTCGAGGATCTCGCGAAAGTTGCGCGGAGACTCAGTCGGCCCGGGCATGCCGCGGGCCAGCGCCGAGTAGAGGTGGTGGTGGGCGCAGACGAAGCCGCCGGTCACGATGCAGCCCGAGACATCGACGCGGTCGCCGCCGTCACCGCCCAACCGGTCGCCGGAGATGTGAATGTCGCGCTGCTCGACGGTCCCGTCGACGAGATCGCACGCGACCCCGCCGGAGAGCGTGAGTCCCTTCACCCTCGGCGAGCGGCCTTCGGGTGAGCGGCCCTGGCTGCGGCGGTGTCCTTCATGGGGAGTTTGTTGCGCCAGCGCCCGTCGAACTTCCTGCACGCGCCGGCGACGGCCGAGGCCGTGGGGACGAGCCCGATCTCTCCGACACCCTTGGCCCCGAAGGGGCCCTCCGGCTGCGGCTCCTCGATGAAGATGCACTCCACTTCTGGCATGCCCCTGGCCGGGATGATGCCCTGGGACTTCAACGTCGGGGTTTGGATGTAGCCGTCGGTGGTCACGAACTCCTCGGTCAAGGAATGGCCGAGACCCATGTGCACAGCACCTTCCATCTGTCCCTCGAGCAGGTTCTGGTTCATCACTCGGCCCACGTCGTGCGCGGCGATGATCTTTTCAATTCGCCCCTCGTCGTCGAGGATCGCAACCTGGACTCCCCACCCGAAGCAGATGTGGCTGCGTTTCAGGTCGGGAGCGTCCATTGCCTGCGTCACCTTGAACTCGAGCTCGCCGACGAACTCTTGACCCGCAAGCTCCGCGAGCACGCCACCGTTGAGATGTTCCTTCAGGTTCTGGCATGCCTTGGAGACCGCGAGTCCGCCGAGAAAGGTTCCACGCGATGCGGTCGTCTGACCGGTCTGGAACTCCCGATCCGTATCCACCGTCACTTGCACGTGCTTCAACTCGATTCCCACGCTCGACAGCTCCTCGACCGCGACCTGCTGCAGAACGGTGTGCACGCCCTGGCCCATCTCGGTCCACGAGTGGCGAAGGAGCAACGAACCGTCGTCCTGGACCTCGAGCGAGGCCCGGCCGTACTCGGGGAGCCCGTTGCCGACGCCGACGTTCTTCACCGCGCCTGCTATGCCCGCGCACTTCGCCCCTTTGTAGTGATCCCTAACGGCTTCGAGACACTTCTTGAAGCCGACGCCCTCGCCGATGATCTGGCCGGTGCCGAACACTCCGCCGACGTCGAGAGCGTTCAACCAGCGGATGTCCCAGCCGTCGATGCCGACCTGCTCCGCGAGGCGGTCGAGGCAACCCTCCATCGCGAAGTTCGCCTGGTTGGACCCGAAACCGCGCATCGCCCCGCAGGGGACGTTGTTCGTGTAGACGGCATGGGCCTCAACGAACACGTTGGGGACCTCGTATGCAGAACAGGAATGCCCGCAGGCGCGCTGCAGCACCTTGTCACCGACCGATGCGTAGGCACCCGTGTCGCCGACGATGCGAGCTTTGACTGCAGTGAGCTTCCCGTCGTCGTCGCAGCCCACCGTGTAGGTCATCTTGAGGGGATGCCGCTTCGAGTGCATCCGGATCGATTCGTCGCGCGACAGCGTCAGTTTCACGGGAGCTCCCGTTGCGTGCGCGATGAGCGCGGCGTGCCCGTTGATGCCAAGGTCCTCCTTGGCTCCGAACGCGCCGCCGTTGCTGACCAGCGTCACGCGGACCTCGGCTTCGGGGCGGCCGAGGATACGGGCGATCTGCTTGCGGTCGTCCCAGATTCCCTGGCCCCCGGAATAGACGCGCATCGCGTCCTCATCGGGCCACGCTAGTGAGGACTCGGGTTCGAGGAACCCATGTTCGATGTGTTGGGTCTGAAAGGTCTCTGTCACAACGTACGCAGACGCGGTGAGCGCGGTTTCCACGTCCCCACGATCGATGACGTGAGACTTGAGAAGGTTGCCCTGTTCGTGGACGCGGGGCGCGTGCTCCTTGAGTGCCTCTTCTGGATCGGTTACCGGCTCGAGGATCTCGTAGTCGACCGAGATGGCTTCGGCGGCTTGGCGCGCGGCCGATCTCGTGGTCGCCGCGACCGCGGCGAGTACGTCGCCCACATAACGCGTGGTCTCACCCTGAGCGATCAAGACGGGCCAGTCGTTGTAGATCGCGCCGACATCCCTTTCGCCGGGTACGTCGGCGGCGACCACGATCCTGATGACGCCCTCGACCGCCTCGGCTTTGGAGACGTCGATGCTCTTGACCACCGCGCGCGGGTGATCGGAGAATCTCACCGCGCCGTGCAACATCCCCTCCATCGTCATGTCGTTGATGAAGGGCTTCTCGCCCATGGCGAGTTCGAACGCTTCGTACTTTGGGGTACGCGTTCCGATTCCACCCGAGTAGTCGAGGCTGGGGATCTCCCCTCCGGCGAGAATGTGCCCCGCTTGCTCGATCGCGTCGATCACCTTGACATAGCCGGTGCAGCGGCACAGGTTTCCGGCCAGCGCCCGAGAGATCTCGTCGCGCGTCGGCTCTGGGTTCTTATCGAGCAGGTTCTTGGCCTTGACCACGATGCCGGGCGAGCAGAAGCCGCACTGCGACGCACCGGTCGCGGCGAACGCCAGCGCGAAGGCCTCGCGTTCGTGGTCGGTCAGACCTTCGAGAGTCACGATCTTCTTGCCGGCGAACTTGGAGGCCGCCTGCGAGCAAGACACCCGCGCCTTTCCATCGACGAGGACGGTGCAGGCTCCGCAATAGCCCTCAGGCTGACAGCCGTCCTTGGCCGCGAGAAGCCCGAGTTGGTCGCGCAGCGCGTCGAGGAGGGTCTCGTCGTCGGTGACCTCGAGGCTCACATTCCGGCCGTTGACGACCAGCTCTACATCGCTCATCTGCCCACCTTCGCATCTACGATCGCTCTCGGCATCGCCGCATACCCGGCGACCGCTTTAACCAGATGATCTATGGGGCATTGATCCTCGGTCGTGTGGGCGTGGATCTCGGTGCCCGGGCCGAAGCCGACGGTCGGGATCCCCATCCTTCCGGCCGACGACACGCCGTTGGTGGAGAACACCCACTTCGATATCGCCGGTTTTGCGCCAAGCGCCCGCTCGACCGCATGGGCGGCGGCCTGGACGAGGGGGTCACCCTCTTCGAGCAGCCAGGTCGGGTAGTACTTCTCGGTCTCGAGGGTGAGCCCGGTCCACGCCGGCTCCTCGTAGCGGAGGATCTCGATCTTGGCGCCTGTTGCCGCGGGCAGCGCCGCGATCTCGGCGACGGCCGACTCGGAGGTCTCGCCCGCGGTGAGGCGTCGGTCGAGATAGATGGTGCACGACGCGGGGATCGCGTTGAGCGAAGCGGTTTCACACTCCACCTTGGTCACGGCAACGGTGCCCTTCCCCAAGAAGTCGTGCGGAGTGAGTCGCTCGTTGAGGTCGGTGATCTCCCCGATCAGCGGCGCCATCCTTGCAACTGCGTTGTCACCGCGCTCGGGAGCGCTCGCGTGCGCGGAGCGACCGGTCATCGAAACGCTGATTTCGATGCGGCCGCGCTGGCCACGATAGATGTCGAGGTCGGTCGACTCGCCGATGATCACGCAGTCGGGATCGGGGATCGTCTCGCTCAGAGCGAACCCAAGAGCCAGTCCGTCGCAATCTTCTTCCATCACGGTGCCGATCACGTAGACGGTGGCGTCGGCCTCGTCGAGCTTGCGCTCCGACATCACGCGACCGGCGTAGACCATGGCGGCCAAGCAACCCTTGTCGTCCCCGGCGCCGCGCCCGTAGATGATGTCGTTGGAGATCTTGCCCTGGTAGGGATCGAAGCCCCACGCGTGAGGATCGCCAATGCCTACCGTGTCCATGTGCGAGTCCATGACGATCGTCGTCGCGCCATCTCCGATGCGTCCGACCGCGTTGCCCATCTTGTCGGTGAACGCTTCGTCATAGCCCAGCTTCCCCATTTGGGCGACGACCCGTTCGGCCATGGCCCTTTCACCCCCGGAGGGAGAGGGGAGCTCAACCAGTTCCCGCAGGAAGGAGGCGACGTCGCCCCGGTAGCGCTCCGCCGCCTCGAGGTACTCGCTCAATTGACTTCCTCCTTCGTTGCGAAGGTATCGATCATCATCTCGACGTCGTCACCAAGCGGATACAGGATCGGACAGGTTGCCCCGTGCTCGAGATATTCATCGACCTTGGCGCGACATTCCTCGGCGGTGCCCGACGCGCTGACCGATTGAACGACCTCATCGGGAACGAGGGCGGCCGCCTTCTCGATCTGTTCCTGAGTCGCGGGCCAATCGACTATCGCATTGACCTCGTCTATCAGCGACTGGTCCACACCGGATGCCTTCATGATGTGAGGCTGCTGCCCGAGGTACTGGGTGAGCAAGAGGCGAGCGTTGTCGAGCGCCTTGCTGCGATCTTTGTCCAGCGAGCACACGACCAGCTGAGGCCGGTCGATGTCGCTCAGGTCGCGCCCCGCCCCCCGCGCTCCGGCGCGGATCCGCTCCATCGCGGAGTCGTTGTAGAGCGGCGAGACCATGTAGTTGAGCACCACGCCGTCGGCGATGGCGCCGGAGAGCTCCAGCATCTTGGGTCCGGTTGCCCCGATGTAGATGGGGATGGCGCGCGCGGAGGTGTCGCCGTGGACCACGTCGATGCGGACTCCATCGAGTCTGACGAAGTCGCCGTGGTAGCTGACCTGCTCGAGGCTGAAGAGAGCCCGGCACGCCTCGACGGTTTCGCGCATGCATTTAAGCGGCTTCTTACGATCGATTCCCACCTTCCTCGCCAGCGGGTCCCACCATGCGCCGAGGCCCAGGATCACTCTGCCGGGGGCGAGGTCGTCGAGCGTCACGAAGGTCGAGGCTAGGAGGGCCGGGTTGCGGGTCCAGGTGTTCACCACGCCGGAGCCGACCTTGATCGCATCCGTCGAGGCGGCGAAGGCGGCCATCGGCACGGTCGCCTCCCTGACCAGACGCGATTCCGCCTGCCAGACGGCCTCGAAGCCGGCGGCCTCCGCCCGCTGCACGTAGCGGATGCCGTCCCTTATGGGGTGTTTGTCCTGCAGGTAAAGAGCAACCCGCTCGATGGTCTCGCTCCTGTGGTCGAGAGGGGTCATCCTCCCGCCGGTGGAATAGTGCGTCAACAGTTTGTTGAATTCGGTAGGAGCCCAGGTGGGCGGGCTATCGTCGATGCTCATCGGCGACGATCGAGAGGAGGTGGCTGAATGCGTGACGAGATTCGACTGACCTCGTACTCACACGGTGGCGGTTGAGCGTGCAAGCTCGGCACCACCGAGCTGGCGCAGGTTCTGCGCCACGTGACCTCGACGACGACCGATCCCGCGGTGCTCGTCGGACTCGACGCGCCCGACGACGCATCGGTCTACCGGCTCACCGACGATCTTGCCATGGTTCAGACCGTCGACTTCTTCACACCCGTGGTGGACGATCCCTTCGACTGGGGCCGAGTGGCCGCGGCCAACGCGCTGAGCGACGTGTATGCGATGGGCGGACGGCCGCTGACCGCTCTCAACCTCGTCGGATGGCCACGAGACCTGGACTTCGAGCTTCTGGGACGCGTGCTCGAGGGAGGTAGTGCGGTCTGCGACACCGCCGGGGTCAACATCGTCGGCGGGCATTCGATCGACGACCCCGAGCCCAAGTACGGCCTGGCCGTCACGGGCGTGATTCATCCCGATCACGTGGTCGCCAAGCTTGGCGCCGGTCCGGGTTGTGACCTCGTGCTGACGAAGCCGCTCGGGATGGGGATCATCTCCAGCGGGATCAAAGAGGGCAAGACCTCGCCGGCCACCGCGAGTGAGGCGATCGAGATCATGACGACGCTCAACCGAGCCGCCTCCGAGGCCATGGTGACCGTCGGGGTTGCCGCCGCCACCGATGTAACCGGGTTCGGCCTCGTCGGCCACCTATTGGAGATGCTAGGCCCGGCGGTGTCGGCGCGCCTGATCGCCGCCCGGATCCCGGTGCTCCCCGAGGCGCTGGAGCTTGCGGCCGCGGGCGTGCTGCCGGCGGGGAGCAGGAGAAACTACGAGGCCGGTAGGGAGCGCGTCGACTCCGACGGGCTCGACGCCTCCCTGCGGGCGGTGTTGTTCGATGCGCAGACCTCGGGCGGGCTGCTGATCGCGGTTGTGGCCGACCGCACTGCGGCGCTGATGGAGGCGCTCGCAGCGGGCGGCGTCACCGGCGCCGAGGTTGTCGGCTCACTGATCGAAGGCGCCCGGCGGGTAGAGGTGGTCGCCGACGAGGGGAGGGCCATGTGACCGACGGGGTGCGGCTGAGCCGGGCGCTGGCGGATGAGATGGTCCTTCACTGCGTCGAGGGGAGGCCGAACGAGGCCTGCGGCATGCTGGGGGCCAAGGACGGCGAGATCGTCAGGGTCTTCAAGATGGCGAATGCCTCGGCCAGCCCCGTCCGCTACTCGCTCGAGCCGGGCGAGCAACTCGCGGTGTACAACGCCCTGGACGAGGGGGGCTGGGACCTGGGCGGCGTGTTCCACAGCCACACCCACACCGAGGCCTATCCCTCGCCGACCGACGTCCGCCTGGCCAGCGAAGACGTGCCCTATCTGATCGTCTCGCTCATGAACGAGCCCGCCGAGATTCGGGCCTTTCGGATCGTCAAGGAGAACTGGACGGCCACCGACGGAGACATCGAGGAGCTACCGGTGGCGATCGCGAAAGGGGAATCAGGCACAACTTCCTTGGTTGACTAGCGTTAGACTTAGCAACATTTACAAGGGAGGAAAATGTGTCTGTGGCGGTACGCATCCCGACCGTGTTCAGGAAGTTCACGAGCGGGGATTCGCAGGTAGAGCTCGAGCCCGGCACCGTCGGCGAGCTCATCGGCCAGCTCGACAGCCGCTACCCGGGATTCGGGCGCCAGGTCCTCACCGACGATGGCAGCCTTCATCGCTTCATCAACGTCTACCTGAACGACGAAGACATCCGTTACATCGAGAAGCTCGACACCCAGGCCACCGAGGGTGACACGGTCTCGCTGCTCCCCAGCGTCGCGGGCGGCTCCCGCTGAGCGATCGTCTGACGATCGCGTGATAGGCAGGCAATTTTCGTGAAATACAAGTCGATCCTGGACACGATCGGTCACACGCCGCTCGTGCAGGTGCCCCGCCTGAGTCCGGTCGACAACGTCAGGCTCTGGCTCAAGCTCGAGGGCCAGAATCCCACCGGCTCGGTCAAGGACCGGGTCGCGCTCGCCCTGATCGAGGCCGGTGAGGCTTCGGGCGAGCTCACCAAGGACAAGATCGTCCTCGAGCCCACCTCCGGCAACACCGGGATCTCGATGGCGATGGTGTGCTCGACCCGCGGCTACCGCTTCACGGCGGTGATGCCCGACAACGCGTCGGTCGAGCGGGTGAGCCTGTTGCGTGCCTTCGGGGCGGACATCGTCTTCTCCGAGGGCGACAAGGGCACCAACGGCTCGGTGGCGCTGGCCACGGAGATGGCGGCCGACTCCAAGTACCACATGCCCTTTCAGTACGGCAACGAGGCGAACGTTGCGGCTCACTACCACGGGACCGGGCAGGAGATCGTCGACGACCTGCCCGAGGTCAAGGCGTTCGTCGCCGGGCTCGGCACCGGCGGGACGCTCACCGGCGCGGGTCGCCGGCTAAAGGAGCACGATCCGAGCATCAAGATTATCGCCGCCGAGCCACAGCTGGGCGAGCTGGTCTATGGTCTCCGCTCGCTCGACGACGGCTACGTTCCACCGATCTTCGACCCCGACATCCTCGACGGCAAGATCATGGTCAAAGCGCGCGAGTCGATCCTGTGGACGCGCGCGCTACTAACCAAGGAGGGCATCTTCGCCGGCATCTCGGCGGGGGCCGTCATCTGGGTCGCCCAACGGACCGCCGAGCGCCTTGGGGCCGACGGAGGGGGCGATGTCGTCTGCCTCCTGCCGGACGGCGGCTGGAAGTACCTCTCGACCGACGCCTGGACTCAGGACATCGACACCGCCGAGGAGCAGGTCGAAGCCGTCCTCTGGTGGTAGGGGTTCGCCGCCTCGATGCGGCGTTGCCTTTCTCTCTGGAGTTCCGCTATTAGGGTGTTGCCCGCACGTGCTCGCCTCGTTCCCAGGGAGATGAATGACTGACCGCCGGCCAATCGGAATGTTCGACTCTGGAGTGGGGGGCCTCACGGTCGCGCGTGCGGTAATCGACCTGCTGCCGCACGAGGACCTCATCTACTTCGGCGACGTCGCGCGTTGTCCCTATGGTCCTCGTCCCGCCGACCAGGTCCGCCGCTTTGCGCTGGAGATCATGGACGTCCTAATGGGCCACGACGTCAAGCTGCTGGTGGTGGCCTGCAACTCCGCCGCCTCCACCGCGCTGGACGCGGCGAAGGCCCGCTACGACCTCCCGATCATCTCGGTGATCGAGCCGGGAGTGCATGCGGCCGTGGCGGCCACGAGGAACCGGCGGATAGGACTCATCGGCACCCAGGCGACGGTTTCGTCGAAAGCGTACGACCGCGCCGTGGATGAGACGCGCGCCAACGTGACGCTGGTCTCCAAGGCCTGCCCGCGCTTCGTGGAGTTCGTCGAGCGCGGTGAAACTACCTCGGACGCGATCATCGCTCTGGCGCGCGAGTATCTGGCGCCGCTGAAGGAGCAGGAAGTCGACACGCTCATTCTTGGCTGCACGCACTACCCTCTCCTAACCGGGGTAATTCAGTACGTCATGGGAGAGAGCGTGGTGTTGGTGTCATCTGCCGAAGCAACCGCGGCCGACGTGTTCGCCGCGCTGCGCAACCGCGATCTGGTCAACGATCAGAGGGCTCTGGGGGCTCACAGGTTCATCTCCTCGAGCACATCGGTGCAGTTCTCAGAGCTAGGTATTCGTTTTCTGGGGCCCGAATTCGGTGAGGTCGAGCACCATCCCTGGCCCGAGGGAGCGCGCACGTGAGTTTCGCGGTGACGGTCCTCGGTTGCTCGGGCGTCTATCAGACGCGCGAGAGCGCGGCCTCGGGGTATCTGATCGAGATCGACGGCGAGCGCTGGCTGCTCGACGCAGGCGGTGGGACCTGGCGCAATCTGTTGCGCTACATGGACTATCGCGACTTGCGAGGCGTCGTGTTGAGCCATCGCCATCCCGATCACACGATCGACATCTGGCAACTCTTCCATGCCCTTCAATACGGTGTCGAGGGGCCGGCGCCGAGCATCCCCTTGTGGGGGCCGCAGGAGACCATCGAACGACTGCTGGGTTTCGACCCTGGGATTGCCGAGGGCTTCGACCTCATTCCGATCACGGAGGTGAGCGAGATCGCCTTGGGAGAAGCGAGGGTCTCGTTTGGGCGGATGAAGCACCCCCCCGTCACGTTTGGTACGCGCATCGAACTCGCCGGCTCGAGCTTCTCCTACAGTGCGGACTCCGGCGTCGAGGGCGATTTCGAGCGGATCGCAAGGGACGCCGACGTTTTTGTGTGTGAGGCGACGGCGCAGAACTCCGACGAGCCCTGGTGGGGTCATCTGTGCGCGGCCGACGCCGGTGCCATAGCTGCACGCATGGGAGTGAGGAAACTGGTGCTCGCCCACATTCGGCCCGGTAGCGATCGAGAACTGTCCCTTGCGGAGGCTCGCGTTACGGCCGGTGACATCGAAGTCGAGCTTGCCAGCGACGGACTCAGACTAGAGGTGGGCTGATGGCGGCCTCTGCCGATCCGCAGTTCAAACGCGTTGACGGTCGCGCGCCGGACGAGTTGAGGCCGGTGACGATGACGCCGGGGTTCATGCCCAACGCCGAGGGATCGTGTCTGATCGAGATGGGTGACACGAAGGTCATATGCACCGCGACGGTCGAGGACACCGTGCCGCGCTGGATGATCAACAAGGGACGGGGATGGGTCACCGCCGAGTACTCGATGCTGCCGCGCTCGACCAACGAGCGCGTCCGTCGCGAGGTCAACAAAGGCCGGCCCTCAGGCCGAACGCAGGAGATTCAACGACTCATCGGTCGCAGCCTCAGAGCGATCACCGATCTCGAGAGCCTCGGTGAACGCAGCATCATCGTCGATTGCGACGTCCTGCAAGCCGATGGTGGCACGCGTACGGCGTCGATCACGGGCGCCTTCGTGGCGCTGTCGCTTGCCTTCGACTCCCTAGAGGAGCAAGGGGCCCTGGCGTCCTCGCCGCTGACGGATTCTGTCTCCGCGATCAGCGTGGGGATCGTAGACGGCGCTCCCTGCCTCGACCTCAACTATGCAGAGGACTCCACCGCCGGCGTCGATATGAACGTCGTCATGACGGGTGCCGGAAAGCTCGTCGAGGTACAGGGCACCGCCGAGCATGGCACCTTCGACCGCGCGGAGCTCAATCAACTGCTGGATCTAGCAACCGAGGGGATCGAACAACTCACGGTGCGCCAAGAGACCACGCTCGGAGCTTCGGAGGCGGATTGAAGGCGATCTTCGCGTCGCGCAACGCCCACAAGGCGGAGCAGGTTCGCCGCCTGTTGGTGGGAGTGGAACTGGTACCGCTTGATGCTGTAGCACCTGATCTCCAACTCGATGAGCCCTTCGACACGTTTCGCGAGAACGCGCTCGCGAAAGCCCGGGCGGTGACGAACACGATCCGAGAGGTCGCCGTGGCGGACGATTCGGGCCTCGAGGTGGACGCGCTTGGGGGCAAACCGGGGGTGAAGTCGGCTCGCTACGCGGGTGAGAACGCGACCGACGCCGAGAACAACATCAAACTAGTCGAGGCGTTGCGTGACGTACCGGACGACGAGCGAACCGCTCGGTATCGATGTGTGGCGGTGATGGTCAAGCCGGACGGCACGGAGTTCGTGGCCGAGGGGAGCTGCGAGGGCCGCATTACGCTCGAGGGACGCGGGGATGGCGGATTCGGTTACGACCCTCACTTCGTACCCGAGGGCGAGACCCGCACCATGAGCGAGATTCCGCTTGACGAGAAGCTGGTCTTCAATCACCGCGGCCGCGCTTTCACTGCGCTGGCCGAGCAAGTCCAGGTCCAAATATGAATGATGGCGGCGACGATCTCAACAAGGCGATGTCGCAATTACGCGTGGCGCGTTCGACGGAGGGGCTCGACGAAAGCGAGCTCGACCCCGACCCGATCGTGCAGTTCGGCCGCTGGATGAGCGAGGCGCTCGCCGCGGGATTGCGCATGCCCAACGAGATGACGCTCGCCACGGCCGATGCCGAGGGTCGACCCGCGGCGCGCGTCGTGCTGCTGAAGGGAGTGGACGATGACGGCTTCACCTTCTTCACCAACTACGAAAGCCGTAAGGGTAAACAGCTCACCGAGAATCCTCACGCCGCGCTGGTGTTTTACTGGCCCGAGCTCGAGCGTCAGGTAGACATCACGGGCGAAGTAGAGAGGGTTTCGAGCGACGAGTCGGACGCCTACTGGCGCACGCGCCCTGCCGAAAGCCGGCGGGCCGCCTGGGCGTCAAGACAGAGCGAGGTCATCGCCAACCGGGCCGAGCTCGACGATCAGGTTCTAGCCATCGAGCAACGCTTCCCGGACGACGACGACATCCCTCGCCCTGCGCACTGGGGCGGCTTCAGGCTCGTTCCCGGCACCATCGAGTTCTGGCAGGGGCGACCGAACCGGCTCCACGATCGTTTGATGTTCCGGCGCGTGGCCGGCGTGGGCTGGCTTATCGAGCGCCTGTCGCCATAGCGACGACCTGGTCGTGTAGCGCGCCGTTGGTGGTGAGGCATGAACCTTCGCCGGAGAAGGTTGAGCCGTCGGCATGCGTGAGTCGCCCACCCGCCTCGGCGACGATGATCTCCAGCGCGGCGACGTCCCACAACGACACCTGAGGCTCGAGCATCACGTGGCCTGCGCCGCGTGCAACGAGTACGTGGCCCCAGAAATCACCAAAGCCGCGCGTTCGCCACGATCGCAGCACCAGCTGCTCGTGGAGCTTCTCGAGGTCGTGCTTATAGAAGGCCTTGTCGCCACCCAGGAAGACGGTTGCGCCGTCGAGTGTGTCGAGCTCGTCGACCATCATCAGGTGGCCGTTGAAACGCGCACCGAGTCCGGCCGCCGCGTCGTAGGTCTCGTTCAGTGCCGGCGCGTGCGCGACTCCAACGACGTTTCGTTCATCGACCCGGAGCGCGACGAGCGTTGCCCACGTTGGAATCTCGCTCATGAAGTTGTTGGTCCCGTCGATAGGGTCGACGATCCAGGTCGGCGCCCCCGCGACGGGATCGCCTCCACTCGCAGCGGTGAGGCCCTCCTCTTCGCCGAGGATGTTGTGGTCCGGCCATGCCGAGCCGATGTGCTTGCGAATGGTCGCCTCGGTCGTGATATCGGCCTCGGTGACCCAGGAGCCGTCCCGCTTGCGCTTGCGCTCGGGCGTGCCGTGATAGTGCTCCATGGCGACGGCTCCACCGAGCTGTGCCACATCGAGGGCGAATTGGAGCTGGGCGGTGTAGTCGGGCATGCTCGCCACAGTAGCCTTCGGCCCCTTTGGTGCGGCCGCCCGTGAGAGTCGTTATGCGGCGAAAGGGCCCGATTGTGCCCCCTGCGGGCTAGGTTTCCTCCGCTGGATTACGTATAAGGAAGTTTCTTCCACCTGCCGATTTCTCCAGGACAGAGCCAAAGATGGTTTTGCCGGCACCTGGAGGAAGCGTTGTCTATCTCGTCGTCATTCGATCGCCTCGACTCCGAGCGGGGAGTCCGTTTCCTCGCAGCCGTCGCGTGCCTGCTCGTGCTTGCGGCCATCCTCGGGCCCCCCTCCACCGCCGCGGCGAAGGCCGACGGCGGCGCGGCGACCGTAAAGGTCATCGTCAGAGCCACCGCCGGTCAGACCGACGACGCGGCGAAAGCCGTGAAGAGCGTCGGGGGGAGCGTCGGTCGTGACCTGAGACTCATCAACGGGTTCGTGGCCCGCGTCCCTGCTTCTGTCCTTGACAGCCTCGGCCGCCATAACTCGGTAGCCGGCGTAACCAGAGACGGTCGCATCCACCTCAACCATCACAACGGCGTGGCCGACCCGGGTAAGAGCGCAGGGAGCATCTACGACACGACGCGGGCAATCGGCGCCCATAAACTCTGGGATCAGGGCATCACGGGTCGGGGCGTGGATGTAGCCATGATCGACACGGGAGTTGCGCCGGTCAGCGGGCTCGATGCTTCCAACAAGGTCATTCACGGTCCGGACTTCTCGTGGGAGTCACAGGCTCCGAACCTTCGCTACCTGGATACCTACGGGCACGGAACCCACATGGCCGGCCTGATCGCAGGTCGCGAGCCCGCGGCTCGTAGTCCCTATTCGAGAGAACTTCACAACTACGTCGGCGTCGCTCCCGACGCGAGGATCGTAAGCGTCAAGGTCGCGGACGCCCAGGGGCTCGCCGACGTCTCCCAGGTGATCGCTGCGATCGACTGGGTCATCCGCCACCGCAAGTCATCCGGAATGAACATCCGGGTGCTCAATCTCAGCTTCGGTACCGACGGCAGCCAGACCTACCTGCTCGATCCGCTTTCGTTCGCGGTGGAAAAGGCCTGGCACAAGGGCATCGTCGTGGTCGTGTCGGCCGGCAACACCGGCTATGGAGACGCCCAGCTCAACAACCCTGCGTTCAACCCCTACGTCATCGCGGTCGGAGCCGACGACACCAAAGGAACCGCGACGGTCTACGACGACACCGTGCCGGAGTGGTCGACTTCGGGGAACGTCGTTCGCAAGCCCGACGTGGTGGCCCCCGGTAAATCGCTGGTCAGTTTCCGAACCCCAGGTTCCTATATCGATCTGAACCACCCCGATGGCCGGGTCGGCGAACTGTACTTCCGGGGAAGTGGAACGTCTCAGTCCGCCGCGGTCACCTCCGGTGCCGTTGCGCTACTGCTCCAGCACCGCCCCGGCCTTTCCCCCAACCAGGTCAAGAAGGCCTTGACGGCGACGGCCACCGATCTCCGCAACACGAGTACGCGGGCACAGGGCAACGGTCTCATCAACCTTCCGGCGGCTAAGACCCACTCCTCACTGTTGGGGGGGCTGCAGCTACACGTGCCTTCTACGGGCCTGGGCTCACTGAACCTTGCTCGCGGCTCCAACATCATCAGCTCCGCGGGCGTGGCCCTGACCGGCGAAAAGGACATCATGGGATCGCTGTGGCTGGTCAAGACGGTCCTGGGCATCGGCGAAGGACTGTTGGGCGGTCTGTTCAACGGCCGGCTGTGGGCCGGCGTTGGCTTCGTGGTTGATCCGGTGGTTGGTCTCGTGTGGAGCACCGGTGTCTGGGACAGCGACTGGACCGGTAGCAAGTGGACCGACGAGTCGTGGACCGGCAGCAAATGGACGGGGAGCAAGTGGACCGGCAGCAAATGGACGGGGAGCAAGTGGACCGGCAGCAAGTGGACCGGCGACACCTGGTCGAGCGCCGGGTGGGGCAGCGGGCCTTGAACCTAGAGCTCACGGCCGCGCGAGGGCGCTCCCGCCATCTGGCGAGAGCGCTCTTCCGCGGTCGTTCGAGTCGCGTCTGGGTTCTCACGGCCGTGCTGTTCGCGGTCACTCTGCTCCTCTACATCGGGCCGCTGGCACACCTGGGACCGTCTGAGGGGCGCCACATATTCCCCTGGTGGGCGATTGGACTCGCCTTTTTCATCGCCGACCGAAACCTCGTGCATCTCGAGTTCCGGCGCCATTCCCATAGCTATTCGCTGTTCGAGCTTCCGCTCGTGATGGGGCTCTTCTTCGCGTCCCCTGCCGCGATGGTGTTGGGTCAGCTGGCCAACCTGCTCGGGTCGGCCTTCGAGAAGCGCGATCCCGTCAAGAAGGCGTTCAACGTGGCGAACTCGGCGCTCAGCGTCGGGGTGGCGATCTGGATATTCCACGGAGTCAGCGACGGAGCGGGGCCGACGAGCCTCCGGAACTGGGCCGCGTGCTTCGCCGCGACGCTGGCCGCAGCACTGATCGAGGCCCCGATGGTCATGCTCGCGATGTATCTCGCGACCGGCGAAGTGTCCTGGACCGGCGCGCGCCGGGGAGTTGGCTTTGCCGTCCTCGTAGTGGGCACGAACACGTCGCTGGCGACGATGGCGGCCACGCTGGTGTGGTTTGACGCCAAGGCGGCCTTCTTGTTCCTGGTTCCGACCGGGGTTCTGTTCTGGGCCTATCGCTCGTACGTATGGCAGCGAAGGAAGAGCGACAGCCTCGAGTCCCTCTATGAATCCACGCGTGTCCTACACCATTCGATCAACTCGGAACCCGCGACGCACGATCTCCTTCGCCAGGCCAAGAAGATGTTTCGCGCAGAGAAGGCGGAGTTTCTCTTGTTCGCGTCCGCCGAGAACGACGCCCACGTGCGCGTGAGCCTCGACGGCGACGACCAGCTTCACGTCGCCAAGTTCACCGTCCTCGATCCCAACAAGGGGGTATGGGCACGAGTCGCGGCGCAGAACGCGGCACTCCTCGTTCCGCGCCCGATCCGCGACCCGGCTTTGGTTGCGGCCCTGGAGGGGACCGAGATACGCGACGCAATGGTTGCTCCTCTCCGGGGGGAGAAGGGCGTCATCGGCACACTGCGGGTCGCCAACCGCATTGGAGAGACTTTCCTGCGCGACGACCTCCCGTTGTTCGAGACACTTGCCAACCACGCCAGTGTGTCCATCGCCAACGCCACCCTCATGGACCGGCTGCGTGAGGAGGCGGCCGAGAAGGAATACCAAGCGTTGCACGACACGCTCACAGGATTGCCCAACCGGACTCTTTTCCGCGATCGTCTCGAGCAGGCGATCGTCGCACTGCATGGAAGCGAGTCGTCTCTAGCGGTGATGTTGGTGGACCTCGACCGCTTCAAGGAAGTCAACGACACGCTTGGGCACCATAACGGGGACCTCTTGCTACTGGACGTCGCAAGGCGTCTCAGGGTAGCTCTGGATCCGGAGGTGACCGTGGCTCGTTTCAGCGGCGACGAGTTCGCCGTCCTGATGCCCTGCGTCGAAGACGTGCAGATGCTCGCCGGTGCAGCCGGCGACGTGCTCGGCGTTCTCGAGGACCCCTTTACGGTCGCCGGCGTCGAGCTCAAGCTGGACGCGAGCATCGGCATCGCCATCCATCCGCTTCACGGTGACGATGCCCACAAGCTCATCCAGCGAGCCGACG
This sequence comes from Actinomycetota bacterium, assembly GCA_050693975.1. Classification (GTDB taxonomy): domain Bacteria; phylum Actinomycetota; class CADDZG01; order CADDZG01; family WHSQ01; genus WHSV01. The sequence goes on along the minus strand of JBOGWV010000127.1, from coordinate 1,801 downwards.
TCGCCATGTACGTGGCGAAGGAGGCGCACTCAGGCTTCGAGATCTACTCGACGGACCAGGACGGGTACAGCCCCGCCCGGCTGGCGCTTGCGGCCGAGTTGCGACAGGCGATCGATAACCACGACCTCGTCGTCTACTACCAGCCGAAGGCCGACTTCAAGCAGGGTCGGGTGACGGGGGCCGAGGCCCTCGTGCGTTGGACGCATCCCGAGCACGGATTTCTGCCCCCCGATGAATTCATTCCACTGGCCGAACACACCGGACTGATTCGCCCTCTGACGAAGCTCGTCCTTGAAGACGCTTTGAGACAGTGCGCGGCCTGGAGGTCGGAGGGCCTCTTTCTCGACGTCTCAGTCAATCTGTCGGTTCGAAGCCTGCTCGATCTGCAGCTCCCGGAGACGGTGGAATCGTTGTTGGCTCGCTACGACGTCGACCCCAAGCAGTTGATTCTCGAGATAACAGAAAGCAGCATCATGGCCGATCCGATTCGCGCCGCAGGTGTGGTCGATGCATTGCACGAGCTGGGAGTGGGTCTGGCCATCGACGACTTCGGCACCGGCTACTCGTCGCTTTCCTACCTGAAGCGTCTGCCCGTTTCGGAGATAAAGATCGACAAGTCGTTCGTGATGAGCATGGGTGACGACGACAACGACGCGGTCATCGTCAGGTCCACCGTCGATCTCGGACAGAACCTCGGCCTGCGCGTCGTTGCGGAGGGCGTGGAGACTCTCGAGGTGTGGGACGAGCTCAAGCTGCTCGGCTGTGACATCGCCCAGGGCTACTTCCTCAGCAGGCCCCTGCCGGCCGGCGAGATCGCCTCCTGGATCGCCTCCTGGACCGAGCCGAGCAAGGCCCCGCTCGCCGAACTCCAGGTAACCGCCTAGCGAGTGAGCTGTTCAGTCAAGCGAGCAGTCATAAGGACCCTCAGCCGGCGGTTGTGGTTCGCCACCCTCCAGCGCCCAGGCAAAGACGAAAGCCAGCGCCTCCATATCGCAGTCGGACAGCACCGGATCCCCTAGGTCGGGCCATCCATAACCCATCAGGTCGGTGCTCTCGAGCAGGTTGGTCGCATGGCCAAGTCCGAGTGCATGTCCGATCTCGTGAAGCGTGACCCAACCGAGATACTCGGGGGTGTACGGATCCTCGCCGAGGCTTGGAGGAAGGTCGGAGCGCACGATGATGTTCGGACATTTGTGATGACCGCAGATCGCGTAACCACCGAAGACGACTCCTCCCGCAGCCGGCACGTAGTGCACGACGATGTCCGCGACCTTTCGCTCCTGACCGGTGACATCGGTCAAGGTAATGAGATTGTCGAAGCAGTCGCGCAGCGCCTCATCCCAAGTCGTAATGGCGTCTCGAACGGCACCAAGCTGTTCTTCAGTGGCGCTGGGATGGGCCTGGACCCCGATGGTCAGGTTGGTGTGGTCCCACCAGTAACCGGGATAGTAGTTGCTGAGTATCTCGAGCCCTTCGGCGTTGGACTCGGGGAAGCTGCAACTCCCGCCGCCCCCGCCGCCACCGGGCTTCTTGTCTGGTGCAGCCTGGGCCGAAAGCGGAGTGAAGAGGGCAACGACAAGCGACGCAACAATCAGTTTACGGACGGACACGAAATCAACCCCCTTGATGACTTCCTGGCCCCGAACCTTACCTCGCCGATGAGTGCGAGAGGGGGTGTGTGATTCCACCGGATAGTGGACACGGCTGATCGAGCATGTCGCGGGCCATGGTGGACACCCCTAGTGCGGAGGTGGCCCTGTGGAGCTCGCTCGCTTCGTGGTCGACGCGGTGGTGCTGGAGG
>JBOGWV010000126.1:0-11609 GCA_050693975.1 Actinomycetota bacterium | reverse complement strand
GCGAGCTCCCGGTTCGGGTCGCAGATCGCTTCTGCAGATTCGAGCGTCCAGCCACCTCGGAAGATCCCCAGTCGTCTGAACAGCGTTTGGTGACCCTCGTCCAGAAGGCGATAGCTCCAGCCGATGGCGTCGGTCAGAGTGCGTTGTCGTTGAGGAACGTCGCGCGCCGACCCGGACAGGATGGACAGACTCCGGTCGAGTCGAGTGGAGATCTCCTGCGGCGAGAGCAGGCGAACGCGAGCCGCCGCAAGTTCGATCGCCAGAGGCAGCCCGTCGAGCTTGACGCAGATTTCCGAAACGACCGAGGCGTTCTCCTCGGTAATAACGAAGTCGGGTTTGACCGCCCGTGCCCGCTGAAGGAAGAGTTTGATGGACTCGTACGTTTCGAGGTTCTCCACGTCGTCCACGCGTCGCGGGTCCGGCACGCTCATCGGAGGAACCGGATACTCCTGCTCGCCGGACACTCGCAAGGGCGCTCGGCTCGTGACCATCACCTTGAGACCGGGGGCCGTGCCGAGAAGTTGTGAAACGAGGGGAGCGGCGGAGATGACCTGCTCAAAATTGTCGATCAGCAGCAGCGTCTGCTTGTGCCTGAGGTAGTCCTCGACGGTCTGGACGATGGGCCGGCCGCCCTCCTCCCTCAGCGACAGCGCTCCCGCTATCGTGCTCGAAACAAGCTCCGAGTCCTCGATGGGCGCGAGCGCGACGAAGAAGATCCCGTCGGGGAAGTCACCCGCCGACATCCTTGCCACCTCGATCCCCAGCCTCGACTTGCCGGTCCCTCCGGGCCCGGTCAGGGTCACCAGACGATTGGCACCAACCAGCGCGCGGAGCTCATCCAACTCCCGGTCTCGGAAGACGAACTCGTCGAGGCGGGGCGGCAGGTGGACCGGCTTGTTACCGCTGGCCCTGGGTGGAGGGAATTCCGTGCGAAGGCCCTCGACGCAGAGCTGGAAGAGCGCCTCGGGCTCATCCAGGTCCTTGAGCCGAAACCGGCCGAGATCGAGGATGCGGACCCCTGTGGAGATCCTCGACGACCCCTGGGCTTGGTTGGCGGTGGCGGCGGATAGCAAGACCTGGCCCCCGTAGCCGGCAGCGGAGATGCGCGCCGCTCGATGTACGTCGAGCCCGCCGTAGTTGTCCCCGACGAGCTGCCCCTCGCCCGTATGCAGACCCATTCGCACGCGCAGGTCGATCCCGCTGCTCGCATGACGGTCTGCCAATCTTCGCTGGGCTTCGGCCGCGGCGTTGACCGCGTCCGGAACCCGCGCGAACACGACGAAGAAGGCATCTCCCTCCGTGCCCAACTCCACTCCATCGTGTTGAGAGAACACCTCGCGCAGGATGCGGTGGTGATCGTTCAGCACGGCTCCGAAACCTTCGCCGAGCTCGTGCACCAATCGAGTCGATCCCTCGATGTCGGTGAACAGGAAGGTCACAGTGCCGGTTGGGAGATCTCTTACGCTCATCTCACCTTCTCGCCGGCGCCTCGACGGGAGGGGACTGTGGGCAAGGCGCCACGGGCTCCCCTCTCGGCTCCTCGTCGGCCTTCTTCTGCTTCGCATCGCGATCGGAGATACCGGCCCCGTTGACCGCCGCACCCGCGAAACAGAGCGAAGCGGCGATCAACATGGCGACGTGGAACGCGTCCGTCGATGCCTCCTGCGATGCCGCCGTCAACTCGCCTCCCGCGGATGCCGCGGGGGCGTTGAGAGGGCTGACCTGCTCCCGAACCTCTGCGGAGGAAACGTTGGCATCCGGGAGGCGATCCTGAAGCGCGGCGAAGAAACTCGCCGAGACGGCGATGAAGATGAGCGCCCCTGCAAGCTGGGGGCCGACGCGCGAGACGGCGTTATTGAAAGCCGAGGCGACGCCGGCATGGTCCACCGGTACGGACCGCATCAGAGCTGTCGTGAGTGGTGCAACCATGACCATCAAGCCGAGGCCGAACAGCACTAGCCCAGGAAGGAAGTGGGTGAGGTAGTCGCCTGGTGGCGCCCAGGTCGAGGGCTCGGCAAGCTCGACGTCCCATCCCACGCTTTCGAACGGAACGCGCATGTACCAGAGAAGACCAAGTCCCATCAGAGCCGGGCCGACAGTCATGAAGAGTCGCGGGCCGTAGCGGTCGGCGAGTGCGCCAAAGCGCGTCGAGAACAAGGCTAGGAACAAAGTGGAAGGGATGGTCGCAAGGGCGAAACCGATCTCGTTGTAGCCAAGCGTTCCGATCATGTAAAGAGCCAGGAACTGAATCGTCACATAGATGGCCCCGTAGATGAGCAAGGTCGAGATGTTGGTGACCGAGAAGTTGCGAGATCGGAAGAGCCCCAACGGAATCAACGGATGGGCGGAACGGGTCATGAGAATCGGAAACGCAACAGCAGCAACCCCGCCGACGGCGAGGGAGATGAAGGCCGACGATCCCTGCCATTGCTCCGATTCCCCACGAATCGCGCCAAAGGTCAACCCTCCAACGGCAAGCGCGATCACTATCGCTCCCAGCCAGTCGAAATGACCCTCGGCCTGCTCGTCTCGGCTCTCCGGAACGTACTTGAGCGTGGCCCAGAGCGCCACGGCGACCAGGGGGAGGTTGATCAGAAACGCGGTTCGCCAGGAGACGTAAGCAACGAGGGCGCCTCCCACAACGGGGCCCAGAATCGTGGTCAGTGCAGACGCGCCCGCCCATATGCCGAACGCCCGTCCCTGTTCCTCACCCTCGAAGGTCGCGGTGATTATCGACAGCGATCCGGGGACCAGCAGCGCGCCGGCGGCCCCCTGAAGAACCCGGGCCACGACCAGGAATTCCATGTTGACCGCAAGGCCGCAGAGAAGCGACGTGATGCCGAAGCCCAAGAGACCGACGGCAAACATCCGCCTCCGTCCGAAATAGTCGGTGAGTGCACCCGCCAGGACGAGCAGCGCGCTGAGGGCCAGCAGATATCCGTAGTAGACGTAGGACTGCGCCTCGAGCTTGCCCAAGAGCGTGCTTGAAAGCTCGTCTCCGATCTTGGGCAGCACGACTGGGACGATCGTTGAATCAAGAAATACGATTCCCGATCCCAAAATGACCGAGATCAGGATCCAACGCCTACCCGGCATGCGCCTCCCATGTGTCCTTCAGCCTTTGAATTATCGAGAGCGTCCTGAACCGAGTCAACCGACTAATGGCCCGCTTCGCCGCTTTTTGTCCAGCCCGTTCCTCAGAACGCCGCATCGTCTCGCGGTAGATCTCTGCGTCCCTACTTACCGGCGTCTGGCATTGGGCGTACGTTCGCTTTGAGTGTGTCCGTCCGACAGGGGAGACAGAAAATGGCTTCGAGACCGCCACCGCCGACGGAAACTGAGCGCGTCCATCCCGGACCGTACGTGAATAGACGACGCAACGGACCCGGCACCGCGGCTCTGGTGATCGGCGTGGTGAGTCTGGTGCTCGCCCTCCTCGTCATCTTCGCTCCGCTGTCGGTGCCCCTCGGCATTCTCGCCGCCATTCTGGGGGGTGTCGGCATGTCGCGCGCCTCGAGGGGGGAGGCCGACAACCGGTCGCACGCGGTGGCCGGTCTCGTTACCGGTCTACTCAGCATCGTGATCGCCATCGTCATAGGAATCTCATTCGTGGGCTTCTTCGTCGAACACCAGCGCGACCTGCGCAGGTTCGGCACCTGCATGTCCAGTTCCGACAACGACGAAGATCGAGGGGCGTGCGTGCGCGAGTTGGGTGACCGGCTCGAGGACAACGAGTGACCGGACGATTCGACTAGCTCAAGGAGTCACCGTCACGGGTGCCTTCATCCCGTAGTCGTAATGGGCGGGGAGATGGCATCCGATGATTAGTCTTCCGGGCTCGGTGAAGTTATAGGTGGTGGCAACCGTCGCGCCGGCAGGCACGGACACCTCGCCTGGGATCGCGCCGTGTTTCGCATGGTTGCCGCGTTCGTGGCGATCCTGGACGGACGTGTCGCCGAGAATGAACTCGTGGTCGATGGGATCGCCGTTGTGGATCACGAACTCAACGGTCGTCCCGGCCTCGAACTCGAAACGATCTGGCGAGAAGCGGGAGTGGTCGATATTCACGATCACCTCAGGTCCCCGCGCTTCGGCAGGCGCGGCGCAGGCACCCAGGGCTAGGGCCAGGAGACCGAGGCCGAGCTGCAGTGCGAGCGTCATCGTTTCGACGACACGAGGCGATCGGCGACGACCAGAACGATCAGGCCGACGATCGCGGCACCCACCCACGCCCACACCGGAGCGGGTGCGGGCCCTTGCGGAACCGTTGCGCCGGCAAGCGCGAAGCCCGCATCGACCGGAGAGGGCACGGCACCGTCGACGCTCAGCGCGAGGTCGTGGTCGAGCTGACCAGCGGGCACGTTGATGCGGATGTAGTCGAGCCACATGTCCTTCGTCGGGAGCCACTCCATGCCGCGATCCCCGGCGAGATCGGTGAGCAGTGGCTTGGAAGCCTCCTCACTGCGCTCGAGCACGACTCCCCGCGACGACCCCGCAGGCGCCATTTGCGGCATGAGGGCCGGCTTGGTCTCGTTCAGGAGGAAGACGTCGGCCTCGACGGTCTCCTCAGGCTGCCGCCCCAGCGCAAGGATGCGGAGTGGCACCCAGGGACGATCGGTGGGGATCGTCAGGTGCACCGGAATGCCATCCCCGGACTGGAGGTCCTTGGCTTGGGCGCGCTTCAGATCGAAGCTGACCGCCATGAAGACGGGGCTCCGCTCGGCGTAGAAGTCGAGAACCTCGGGGGCATCCGGTGGGAGGAAGAAGCCGTTGTCCATGGCCCACTTTCCGACCTCGTCGCCCCCACCACGTAGCACGGTGATATCGAGCGCACTGACGCGTGTCTCGAGCAGAACCTCGGCGGACTTGGCCGCGCTGAGGGTCGCTCGATCGGCACTATCGAAGACGACGGGCGGCTGCACTTCCTCGACGAGGCGCTGAAGGGTCCAGCGCCCTGCCCTATTGACGTCGGTCGGCACGTCGGGCAAAGGAACGATCGACCCGAACTTGCCTCCGCCGGCCCCCGTGAATTCGAACGAGGTGACGTAGTGCTCGACGCCGTCGACATAGGCCGCCAGAGTGGTCGTGCGCACCAGGTTCACCGAGCCATTCGGCGCGACGAGGCCCCCGCATGCCAGAACGGGCCCGATCGCAAGCGCTGTGATGACAACCGAAAGCAGGAGGACCTTTATCGTCCGCATTACGCACCTCTCTCGCTGAGCCGTTTGATGCCGGCTTAGACGGCGATGAGAGCCTCGGTTGTTCCCGCCACTTCGAACGAGATTCGTTCGTGGACGGGTAGCATCCCGGAGCATGGAGCTGGCGGCCGCGCAGGAACTCTGGGAACCCGAGTCCATCTACCTCAACACCGCCAGCTACGGGCTTCCACCTCGCTCGGCGTTTGACGAGTTGAGCTCGGTGCTCGCCGATTGGCGAGTCGGCAGAACGAGTTGGGAGCCGTGGGGTGAGGCGGCCGAGGCCTCACGCGCATCCTTCGCCAGGCTGGCCGGAGTCTCTCCCTCGGACGTCACGATCGGCGCGACGGTTTCGAATTTCGTCGGGCTCATCGCAAGCTCGCTGCCTAACGGAGCGCGCGTAGTCGCGCCGAACGTCGAGTTCACCTCGAACCTGTTTCCATACTTCACGCACGCGGAGCGCGGCGTCACGGTCGAAACCGTACCGGCGGCGCGGCTGGCCGATGCCATCGACTCGTCGACGACGGCGGTCGCGTTCAGCACGGTGCAGTCGTCGACGGGCGAGGTCGCGGACATCGATGCGATCGCGAGCGCGGCCGAGGACCACGGCGCGATGACCATCGTCGACGCGACACAATCCTGCGGGTGGCTCCCTCTCGACGCCAGGCGCTTCGATTTCGTCGTGGTGCACACCTACAAATGGCTGATGTCGCCCCGGGGCGCCGCGTTTCTGTACGTGAACCCGGATCGTCGTGAAGACCTGAGTCCACTCGCGGCGGGCTGGTATGCGGGCGAAGACGTGCACGCCTCTTATTACGGCCCACCCTTGAGACTGGCGGACTCTGCTCGTCGCTTCGATGTTTCGCCGGCGTGGTTCTCCTGGGTCGGAGCACGTCCCGCGCTCGAGCTCGTCGAGGACATCGGCGTGGACGAGATCAACGAGCACAACGTCGGGCTCGCCAACAGATTTCGCAGCGCTCTCGGAATCGAGCCGAGCAACTCCGCGATCGTGTCGGTCGAGGTTGATGGGGACATGGGTTCTCTCCAGCGAGCGGGGATCCTGGCGGCGTGGCGAGCCGGCAACCTCCGCGTCTCGTTTCACCTTTACAACGACACTTCGGATGTCGACGCGCTACTGAACGCGCTCGAGGAGGCGACATGAACTCGAACCCGATCAACGCCTCAGAGAATTTCTGGCTAGGCGCTTCCGTCGAGGGGTTGCAGGGGGGTGAGCCTCTGTCGCGGAGGAAAGAACCGGGTCCCGCAGACCTGATGAAGCGTGAGTAGAGCCCCCAGCACGATGCAGACGTCGCCGGCACTGAACACATTTGCGAACGGGAACTCGGCGGGAAGAGCAAAGACGTCGCCGAGGAAGGCAAACTTGGGATTGACGAGATGCGCTGAGTTCGCGAATTGCGACGGGTCGATGATTCTGCCGGCTCTCCGCAAGGCCCCAGCAGTGGCCGGCATCACGCCTCCGTTGCCGGCGATCGCCACGAAGTTCATGACGGTCCCAAGACCGGTTATCCAAAGCCCCGGAAGCCTCCTGTTGCTCATGAGGAAGGCAAGAAGCAGAGCATAGGAAGCGAGGTGGAGGCCGATGTAGGCCCGCCCGTTCCCGGGGAAGAGGGTGATGATCCCGACCTGCATGCTGATAGCTGCGAAGACCAACCACAACTGCCGGGGATTGAAGGTGGCGAGCGCGCTGAGCCGCCCCCCGGTAAGGGGCACAGATACCACGCACAACAGAAAACAGATGACCGGTAGCACGGCACTCCCCAGATCGTTGGCTGATCTCACGAATCGGCAGGAAGGAACCCCCGCTTTAAGAGGTCTACCCGAGCGGCTCCGATATGGGCCGATCGGGCTAGGCGCGCGCTAGTCCGTTTGGGGCTCGCCTTTGCCCCGGCCGGCTCATTTCCCTAGCCAGGGTGGCTCTCGCACCTCAAGCCGATCTCGGCTGAGGTCGAAGTGCGGCTATATGGAAACATTTGGATGCCAGGCGACGAGGGGAGGTGTTTCTTTGAAGGCTCGTGTTCTTCGTATTGGTATGGCCCTGTCTTCGCTTGCGGCTCTCGTTGCCGCCTCGGGCGCTGCCAACAAGTGGGGCTAGTTGATTCGAGCGTGCGAGGGTAGGCCTGTCCAGCGACTCGGCCGCCCTCGCGCGCATTCTTCCTTTTGGCATTTTGTGAATCTCTCGGAAACGGAGTTTGGGTTGGCGGCGAAGATCAAGCCGGTATGGATCTACGTGGTGCTTCTCACCATCGCTGGTGGTCTGCTCATCGCGTTTTCGGGATCCCCCTCGGGGATGGCCATCTCGGGCGACTTCGGGTCCTTTTGGGTTCTCGCGACCTTCATCATCCTGGGGGAGTTCTTCCCTATCCGCACGACCGGGATCGATGGGGAAGAGGGCGAGATCACGGTCTCAACCATCTTCACGTTCGCCATGCTGCTTCACTTCGGGACCGGTCCCGCCTTGATGGCTCAAGCCGCTGCCAGCCTCCTGGCCGATCTGAGAGCGGGTAAGCCTCCATGGAAGGCGTTGTTCAACGCCGCACAGATATCAATTGCGCTCGGGGTCTGTGGGTTGGTCATAGACGTCCTAACCTCCGGCTCTTACAAATCGGGTGTTGCAATGTTCTCGAGCTCCGACCTTCCGGGGATCTTGTTGGCGGGGGGCACTCTCTTCATCGTCAACAACCTGCTGTGCCGAATAGCCATTGCGCTTCACCAAGAGGCCCCGGTCATTCAGTTTCTGCTCACGGACCTGGGTTATCACGCGTGGACCAACTGCGTGCTGCTGGCCCTCTCTCCGGTCGTCGTTGTGGCGGCGGATCGCAGCCTTCTGCTCGTCCCTCTCCTGGCCATTCCAATGGCGATCATCTGGAGCATTGCCACGATGTACGCCGAGAAGGACTACAAGACCTACCAGGCCCTGCACGACGATCTAACGGGCCTGCCGAACCGATCGTTGTTCTACGACCGCCTCGAACGTGCCCTGCTGGAGGCAAAGCGAAAGTCGAACAAGGTGGGCATCATGCTTCTCGACCTCGACCGCTTCAAGGAGGTCAACGACAGCCTCGGTCACCACATTGGCGACGTTCTTCTCCGCCAGGTTGGTCCTCGAGTCAAAGAGGTACTGCGCGAGGTCGACACCTTCGCCCGCCTGGGGGGTGACGAGTTCATCGTGTTGCTGCCCAACGTCGGAAGCTCGGAGCACGCGCTAGAGGTCGCGGAACGTGTCCTGACTGCGATCGAGATTCCGTTTGTGCTCGACGAGGTCTCCGACGGCCTGACGATCGATGTCGAGGCGAGCATCGGCCTCGCTCTTTATCCGGAACACGGGACGGACGTGGACACACTCCTTCAGCGCGCCGACGTCGCCATGTACGTCGCCAAGGAGGCGCACACCGGGCGTGAGGTCTACGCCGACGACCGCAACCGAAACAGCGCTCGCAGATTGAACCTGCTCGGAGAGCTACGCCGTGCGGTCGACCGCGGGGAACTAGAGCTCTTCTATCAACCCAAGGTCAACCTCTGCAGCGGGGACGTGGCGGGGGTCGAGGCTTTGCTCCGCTGGGATCATCCCCGGCTCGGCAAGGTCGCGCCCGACGAGTTCATCGTTGCGGCGGAGCAAACAGGACTCATGCGCTCGCTTACACGCTTCACGCTCGAGCGCGCGTTGCAGCAATGGCAAGCGTGGAGTGCTCAGAATCTGGAAGTGGACATCGCCGTGAACCTGTCGCGCAGGAGTCTCCTGGATCCCAACTTCGTTGAGGATGCGAAGGAGATCCTGGCCAGGTGCGGCGTTCCTCATGAGCACCTGCTACTCGAGATCACCGAGAGCAGCATCATGGCCGACCCGGTGCGCGCGGCTGAGGTCTGCCACCGCTTGAACGATCTGGGCATCGGTTTGTCGCTGGACGACTTCGGTGCCGGCTACTCATCGCTCGGCTACCTCAAGCGACTTCCGGTTCAGGAGATCAAGATCGACAAGTCGTTCATCCTGGGCATGACCGATGACGACAACGACGAGGTGATAGTGCGCTCGACCATCGATCTCGCTCGGAACCTCGGACTGCGCGTGGTGGCAGAGGGTGTTGAAACGCACGAGGTTTGGAACATCCTGCAGTCGCTCGGATGTGACCTCGCGCAGGGTTTCTACCTCGGGCGCCCCATGCCGGGTGCAGAGTTGCCGTACTGGTTGAAGAGTTTCATCGACTCAGCACATCTGCTCAGAGCCGGCGTGGTGCTCCCCGCTGTGTCGCCATCGAAAAACGAGAACTCTAGGCGGGACCCGACTGCGGTGGTTTGACGAGATCGCGCGCGGCCTGTCGGGAGGCTCCGGTGGCCGCACCGATTAGCGCGATCCACGCGGCCTTCTTGGCGATGGGCACGGCCTGATCGATCTGCGGAGGGTCTTCGCGGGTGGCGAGCCTCCAAACGGTGGTGACGATCGAGGTCGCGAGCTTTACCGCCAGTACGCCGGCGACGATCGCACCGATGTTCTGGATCATGCTCGGCTTCTGCGGGATCGAGCCATCGGGCTGCGGCATCTTTTTCTTTGACATCAGAAGCCTCTCCTCGAATCGTCTCTCTAATAAGGACTATGCCCCAAAACCGGGCAGTCAAGAGGCGAAGTGTGGGTCAGGCGTCCTGCAGCTCACGCTTGACGCCGGCCAGGTCGTCTAGCTCGCCGCCCCCTTCCGCGGGGCCAATGGCGATGACCCGGTCTCCGGCCTGGAGGACGAAGCGGGGCTTCGGCCGGTAGGTCCACCTCCGCCCTCGTTGCACCGCAAGCACGAACATGCCGGTTTCCGTCTCGATGGCGAGTTCCTTGATGCTGCGCCCGTCCGCCGGAGCGCTTGGTTGAATCACCGTTTCGTGCCCGAACTCGTCGGACTCGACCAGCGCGGCTGCGATGACGGGATGCAGTTCTTCGCCCGCCTCAACGAGGCGCGTCATCTCGCGCGCGGAGTCGAAGATCATCTCCGAAGCCTGGGCGAGCCGGAGTAGTCCGCGCAGATCGTCGGGATTGCGCGCCTCCTGAGCGCTCCGCAGTACCCACGACTCGAGCTCGTCGAAGATTGCGTCGCTGCGCGCTTCGAGATTCCCGACCTCGGACGCAAGGGCCTGAGAGTTGAAGAGCAAGGACGAGTAGGCAAGCCCAACCGCAACCTCCGCGGAGTTCTTCATCTCGACGAGTAAATCGACGGCGCGATCGAGATCCGAAAGCACGATCTCCGGCGGTTCCGGAGGCTCCTGCAGCTCGGGCGCACCCATCAGCGAACGCGCGAGGTTGATGCCGTCACCGGGACCTCGAATTAGTAGTACGTCGCCCTCTGCGATGACGAAGTCGGCCCCGGGATCGAAGTTCCACTGCCCCCCTCGTCGAGCCGCCATCACCCACATGCCGATCTCGACGGGAAGCGCGAGCTCACTGAGATTCTGGCCGAGCGCGGGAGCGCTGTCGCGCACCTTTACGCGGGCGACGACCTCGTCCGCGTGCCGCAGATCCGTTCTGAGGTCCTCGACTATCCCGAGTCCCGAGATGACGACGCGGGCGATGTCCTCGGCGGCGTCGGCGATCTTTTCGACCGCAGCCGATATCTCGAGCACGCCGGCCATGTGCTCGGCGTCCTCGGGACTGCGCGCGGCGAGGATGGAAAGCCGGCGGAGCCCACGCAAATGTTCCACCATGCGGTCCTCGAGGCGACGCACCTCCCTGGCGAGGTCTACGTCGGAGAAAAAGATCGCCGCATAGGCGAGATCGACCATCAACTCAGAGGTGTCCTTGATCTCAGCAAGGAACCCCTTGACGGTATTCGGACCTTCTGAGGAATCCACCATTAACTCCTTCTACGCTACTCCGAAGACCACCAGGGCCGTGACGAGACAGGTCACGCCCATGAGGTCCATTCCACTCGTCACGATCGGGATGGTGTGGTTGTCGGGGTCGAACCCGAAGCGAAAGGTCACGACGGCTGCGTAATAACCGATGATGGCCGCGAGCAGGGTGGACATGACTCCTCCCAGCATCACGACCCCAAGGAACTTGAGCGCTCCCGGATAGGCCGCTCCGGTTGCCGTCGCGATGCCCAGCGTGCTGATCGCCGTAAGCGCGTACACGAGCAGCCCGAGCGCGAGCACGATCGTTCCGTCCAGGAGCGCCACCGCTCCCGGCTTGGCAGTCGCGGTCACCGCGCCGAGGTGGAGCTTGGATCCGAGCCGCGCCGCCAGGATCGCGCCAAGCGCGCCGGTGTTCTCGAGGAAGCCGGGAATGATGATCAGGAACGCGGGGAGCGGGGTGAAGACCTGGTCCATGCGGGGTTCGACAACCGTGCCCGCGAGGACGTCGAGCACGATCGCGATGCAGAGCACCGGAAACGCCTCGCGCACGATGCGCCTGGCGAC
>JBOGWV010000125.1:0-7050 GCA_050693975.1 Actinomycetota bacterium | reverse complement strand
CGACCGCGCTCCACACGGGCACCCAATACTCGTCCTCGGTCCCCTCCAACTTCGTGACGGTCTCGCACAGCAGGTCGATGTCGTCGATGAGGTTGAACCAGCGCCGGTAAAAGCCGCCGATGGACACCGAGAAGGGATCCTCGTCCGCCCTCACCGGCAGGCCGGCCAGTCTTGCGGCTTTTGTCTCAGTGCTCGTTCCCACGGCGACCCCTCACCCTCGGCTTGTGCAATCGTTTGCATCATTGCCCGGCGAGGAGGGGCTGTCAACGGTCCCGCCGGCTTGACGGGCCGCTTTCCCGGCGCGAGGTTTGCAAACGTTTGCAGGAAACGAGACGGGGAGTGACCGCCGTTGGGCAAGAGGTCTCACGGGGCTCTGAGCTGATGCGCGTCCCCTTGCTGCGGCGCGGGCTGGGCTCGGCCGGACCGCAGGACAAACGCGAGCCGAAGGTGATGCGGCGGCCTCTCGGTCTGGTCGGCGGCGCCGTGTTCGCCATCTCGCTGGCCGCGTTCTTCCGCACCCCGCTTCTCCCCGACATCGGCCGCGACCTCTCACTGTCGGCCTCCCAGTTGAGCCTCATCACCGCGGCCTTCGCCGTCGGCCGCCTTGCGATGGACCTACCCGCGGGTCGCTTCGCCGACGGACACTCGCCCCACCGCGTGCTGGCGGGCGCCGGCTTCATTCTCTGCATCGCGAGCCTGTGGCTGGGTATGGCTCAGTCCCTGGTTCACGCGCTCGGTGCCGCGGCCCTTCTGGGGGTCGCCTCGTCCGTCACCAACACCACGGGGATGGCGCAGTTCTCGAGCCGCGTCCCCGACGATCGGCGTGGGGCGGCCCTCGCCATCTTCTCGATGTCCCTCCTCAGCGGCCAGACCTTCGGCCCTGCCCTGGGTGGTCTGGTCGCGGCCTGGGGCACGTGGCGCACCGCACAGGTTGCCGCGGCGGCCATCGGAGCGGGCGTCGTCCTGGTCTGCCTCCTCCGCAGAAGCCCGGCCCCGTCACACGCGCCGGAAGAGTCGGTCGCGCCGGACGAGCACGACGGGGCCGGTCACGGAGACTTCTCGCGCGCGGAGCGCGTCGTCCTGGGGCTCATTCCCTTCACCGTGTTCTTCACTCTGGCGTCGCTGCCCAATACGCTCGTACCGCTCATCGGGGCGGACGACCTCGGACTCCCCGCCGCGACCATCGGATTGGTCCTGGGAGCAGGTGGGCTTTCCCGCTTCGTGGGTGCGGCCGCAGCCGGCACGATCTCGGACCACCGGTCGCGCAAGGCCGCGCTCATCCCCGGACTCGCCCTCATGGCCGTCGGAACCGCCGTCCTGGCTCTCCCGCCCACCTTCGTGAGCTGGACCGCCGCCATTCTGCTCATGTCGCTGGGCTCTTCCGGAGTCGCGGTCGCCGCGACGATCCTGGGAGACAGGGCTCCGCCGGGACGGATGGGACGCCGGCTCTCCAGCTTCCGGTTCACCGCGGACCTGGGACTGCTGTGCGGACCCATCCTCACCGGCTGGATCTACGAGACTGCGGGGCGGGCCGAGTCCGTCCTGCTGGTGGCGGCCATGCTGGCGAGTTGCGCCCTTGCCGCGACCGCCCTGGCCGAGACGCATCCCGCGCGCGCGGGCACCCACGACCGGCCCTTCGAGCTGTAGGGAGGCGCGATCTTGACTAGCCGGGCGCCCAGGACCTAGGATCGCAAACGATTGCAGCGGGAGACCTCGAGACCCATGAAAAGCCCCTTCTACCTGCACAACATGACTCAGCCGGCGGCCGCGGCGCGCCTCAGGGAAGGTCGCACGGCCCTGGTCGTCGTGGGTAGCGTCGAGCAGCATGGCCCCCATCTCCCCCTCGGCACCGACGGGGTCGCGGCGCTGGCCGTGGCCGAGCGGGTCGCCGAGCGCTGGCGGAGCCCGATCGTGCTCCTCTCGCTGGTGGGCATCGCCCCCTACCACCTCTCGTGGCCCGGCAGCCTCACGCTTCAGCCGAGCACCTTGATGGCCATGTTCGTCGACGTCTGTCGAGGACTGAAGGGCGCGGGGGCCGACCGGATCGTGCTCGTCAACTGGCACGAGGGGAACACCCCGACCCTTCGGCTCGCCGCCGAAGAGGTGCAACGAACGATCGGGGCGCGCGTCGTGATCGCGGAGACCCACGTCATCACGAATCAACTCTTTCCTGAGGAGATGGAGTTCACTCATGCGGGGGCGATGGAGACGGCCGGAGTCCTCGCCTACGACGAGGCGCTCGTACAACTCGATCAGATCGGCGAGCAGCCGGAGCGATCGGTCGGCGAGCGGGGGCACGAGCTCTTCCGAAGGCGAGACGTCTTTCCGATCCTCAAAGACTTCCACGAGATCTCTCCGTCCGGCTGGTATGGGAGTCCTCAGGCGATCACTAAGGAACGGGCCGACGAGATCTTCGAGCGCGTGGCAGACCATTTGATCGAGCGGGCGGAGGAAATATGGCAGACACTCGGCGAGCCGGAGCAATGAGCGCGATCGCACAAGAAGTCGGACGCGACATGCTTGCCGCGCAGCTCGTGGACTGGAACGAGCTGACCGTTTCCAGGATTCCCACTCCCGAGCTCGGACATGGTGAGGTTCTACTTCGGGTCGCGGCCTGCGGAATATGCGGTACCGACCTCAAGCTCGTGTCGGGGGGCTTCGCCGGCAAATGGCCACCGTCTCTTCCCTTCGTCCTGGGACACGAATGGGCGGGGACCATCGTAGAGATGGGGCCGGGAACCGAGGAGTCCGACCTCAAGGCCGGAGACCGGGTGGCGGCCGAGAACCACGCCGGCTGCGGGCTGTGCAGACTTTGCCGGGCCGGTCGTTACAACCTCTGTGAGCGCGTGCACCGCCCGGGCTACAAGCTCTACGGGCACACCGCTCAGGGTGCGCTTGCCGAGTTCGCGGTGCGACCCGTTAGGGTGCTGCACAAGCTCCCCGACGAGGTCGGCGACGAGGCCGGCGCGCTGGTCAACCAGGGCTCTCTTACCGTTCACGCGGTGCGACGCACGGGTCTCGATCCGGGCTCGAGCGTCGCCGTCTTCGGACCGGGCCTCCTCGGACTCATGACGGCTCAGGTCGCGCGCTCTGCGGGCGCGACCCAGATCATCGTCGTCGGTCGCGGGGAGCGCCTTCGTCTCGCCTCAGAGGTGTACCGGTGCGAGGTCGTCGATTACGAACAGGCCGATCCGGTTGAGGCCATCAAAGACCTCACGGGGGGACGCGGCGTCGACCGTGTGTACGAGTGCGCGGGCAACCCGGCGGTGGTCCCGCAGGCGCTGGCCGCGGTGCGGCGAGGAGGTCGCGTGGCGTTGCTGGGGCTGACGGGCGGCGAGGAGGTCGCCATTTCTCCCGATGCGCTCACCCTGAACGAGGTTGATCTCATGGGCATCAGGTCCAGCCCCAACGCCTACCCGGCGATGATCTCGCTGATGGCGAGCGGTGCCGTCGACGTGACGCCGCTCCTCACCCACGTCTATCCCCTGGAACAAGTGAGCAAGGCCTTCGAGGCGCTGCGCGACCGAACCGCGATCCGTCCCATCCTGAAGCCCTAGCGACGTTTACCAACAAGGAGGACTCATGACCGACCCCGGCTCGACCTCGACCGTCCGAGGTGGCTGGCACTTCCGTCCGGGACATCGCGTCATCGGGCCCCTGGACCTGGCAATGCAGCCTCCGGTGAACGCCGGTGACATCCCCCTGAACGTACACCTCGTCTTCAGCGAGGACGGGATCTACGTGCCGGCGGTGGTGATGACGCCGGAGGGTCCGGGGCCCTTTCCTGCGGTCATTTGCCTTCATGGTGGATCGGGTGGGCTCGGCGCCTCTTGGCTGGTCGACTTCGTGGTCAACCGAGGGTACGTTTTCGAGCGTCTCGTGAGAGAGGGCTACGCGGTCGTCTGGACCGAGGGCCGTAAGGAAATCGAGTACGCCTACGGGACCGACATCCCCGCGGTGCTTGATCACAACGACGTCATCAACACCTTCAAGTACGTGCAGAACCTCTCCTTCGTGGACGAGACGCGCGTGGGGTTCTTCGGGGTCAGCCACGGAGGAGAGCTCCAGATGAAGGTGATCTCGGAACTCAAGGACGGGCCCGCCGCGCTCATCCCCTCGGAACCCGCGGTGATCGAGTACCTGGACTTCCGCTTCGAGGGACCGCGCGAGGAGTGGAACCTGCAGTTCAACGACGACCTCACCGACGATCAGGTCGACCTCGAGCGCGCCCTCGAGCGCATCGAACCGATCTCTCCCGACCTCCCGATACTCATCCTTGGTCGCGACTCCGACCACCTCCAGGGCTTGTTCAGAAAGTTGTACGAGCTACTCGAGCGCAGCGGCAAGAACGTCCAGTGGGAGAGCTTCGACCATCCCGAACATGCCTATCACTGGGGACCGATCCGCTCGCAGAAGGTCGTCGGCTACGAGGGCTCGGTCGCAGACGTCGAGGGCACCTACGAGACCGATCCCCTTCAGGAGGCCACTCTGGCCAGGGTGCTCGACTTCCTGAACGAACACGTCAAGAACGCTAGCCCATCTGGGTAAATCTGCTCCCCACAAAACCAAGGCGAACCTTGCGACTTGACCGAGACCATCCGCTCACCCGAGGTCCGTCCTGTTGTCAAGAAGACTTACGAAAAACTCTGTGAGTGCACGGAATCCGGCGAAACCTTGTCACACCTGATCGTCATGATGAGGGCATGGAATTCAGTAACGTCGACGAGGCTGTCGCACAGCTAGAAAAGGCCAACGCAAACCTCGAGCCCGAACTGTTGAGCCTGGCCGCGGCCCGCGAGCAACTCGAAACCTATGCGCGCGCCCAGCGACTGGTGGCTTTCGGGGTGGCCGCGCTGGCCCGCAGGATCGACGACGCCTCCGAGATCGCCCGGGCCACAGGGAGCTCCACCGGCAAGGCCAAGGAAACCATCGCCACCGGCAAGGTGCTCAGTGGTTCGGCGCCGCTGGCCGACGCCCTCAAGCAGGGAGATATCTCCTTGGACCAGGCGAGCGAAATCGCCAGGGCCGAGGAGTCATCACCAGGCGCGGCAAGCGGACTACTGGAGGTGGCTCAGGCAGAGTCCTTCCACGTGCTGCGAGACAAGGCGCGCAAGGTCAAGCTGGAAGCGGAGCAGCACCGGGGTCTGGCGGAGCGGCAGCGAGCGGCGCGCAAGGCCCGTAGCCACAGCGACGAACTGGGGATGGTCCACATCCACATGGAGCTCGAGCCGCATCGCGGCGCACCTATCGTGGCGCGGGCCGAGGCGGAGGCGCAGAGGCTCGCTCGCAAGGCCAAGGCCACCGGCGCCAAGGAGCCCTTCGAGTGTCATCTCGCCGATGCCTACGCGGCACTGTTGTCGGGCTCGGGCAGGGGACGCGCCAAGCGGCCGGAGCTAGTGATACTGGTGAGCCACGAGGTGGCCAAGCGCGGTTGGATCGACGTACGAGAGGGCGAGGTCTGCAAGATCCCGGGCGTGGGGCCGGTGGCACCGCAGGTGGCCAAAGAGATCGGCCAAGACGCCTTCCTCAACGGCGTGTTGTTCGACGGAGTCGACCTGCGCAACTTCAAGCGCTGGTCGCGGGATCCCTCGGTCGAGGTGCGGGTCGCACTGGAGTTGGGTGAGCCGTCCGAGTTCGACGGCGTTTGTTGCGTGGATTGCGGTAACCGCCTCAGGCCCGAGTTCGATCACGTCGAGCCGCGCGTCGCTCTCGGTCCCACGTCGCATAGCAACCTCAAGCCGCGTTGCTACAGCTGCCACCAGCTAAAGACCGAGCGGGATCGCAAGGCCGGCAAGCTCAAGCCGCCCGAGCCCTGACCCGAGACCGGATAGATCTCAATGGGGAGGACGCGTCACTTCGTTACGCGCGTCAGAAACACGG
Organism: Actinomycetota bacterium; assembly: GCA_050693975.1. Lineage (GTDB taxonomy): Bacteria > Actinomycetota > CADDZG01 > CADDZG01 > WHSQ01 > WHSV01. The sequence goes on along the minus strand of JBOGWV010000125.1, from coordinate 1,170 downwards.
CCAATGCCTTTAGGCGTGAGCACTCTGCGTCGGAACAAGCGCTGGTCGCCACGACTCGGCGAGGGACAGCTAGAAGTCTCCCTCGCTACTCGCGGAGGGCCGCCGCGGAGTCACGGAGCTCGGTGTGGAGGATGCACGAGGTCTTGTGGCCCGCCCCGACCTCCTCGAGCAGCACTCGCCCGCGCTCCATGAAGCGGAGTTCGAGCTTGGCGCCGGAGCACTCGGCGCCGGCCAGGGAGTTACGGAGCGCGAGGGGCGCCTGTTGCGTCAAGGCCTCCTTCGCACGCGCGGCGGCCATTTCATCTCGGAACGCAAGCTGCCCCTCGAACGGCGTGGCGCGCTCCACTCTCTCGACGGTCTCCCAGATCTCGATGCGGTCGGTGAGCCAGTCGACTCCGTCGTCGAGCTCCCAGCCGCAGTGCTCGGTGGCGACCGGGCAGCGCGTATGGAACCTGCACCCCTGTGGAGGATCGGCCGGATCGGGAACGGTTCCCTTGAGGCCCTTGATCCCGGAGCTCGCCGCATCGGTCAACGCGGGGTTGGCGGCAATGAGCGCCTCGGTGTAAGGGTGCCGGGGTGACTCGAAGACCTGGCGTGTGGGCCCTTCTTCCGCAACCTCACCCAGATACATCACCATCGTGCGATCACTGACGTGCTGTATCACTCCAAGGTCGTGAGAGATGAACACGTAGCTGAGATTGCGCTCGAGTTGAAGTTCGTGAAGCAGATTGAGGATCTGTGCCTGGACGGAGACGTCAAGCGCGCTCGTCGGCTCATCCAGCACGATCACAGAGGGATCGAGAGCCAGCGCGCGCGCAATCGAGATGCGCTGCTGCTGGCCTCCGGAGAACTCGTGCGGATAGCGGTTCAGGTGCTGGCGCCCGAGACCGACGGAGTCCAGAATGTCGAGCACCTTGTCGCGCAGGGCCCGGCCGGAGACCTCGTGGTACACCCGCAAGGGGCGACCGACGATGTCCTTGACCAGGTGTCTGGGGTTGAGCGAGGCGAAGGCGTCTTGGAAGACGATTTGGCAGTTGCGCCGGTACTCGCGTCGCGTCTCCCCCCTCAGAAGATCCACCCTGTAGCGCGTCTCGAGAGCGGCGAGTTCGCGCTCCTCGGACTTGGAGCGCTCGGCGCGGGGGCGCGCGGTCAAGTCGTCGAGCCGGGCCG
>JBOGWV010000124.1:0-4128 GCA_050693975.1 Actinomycetota bacterium | reverse complement strand
CCCTTCTCGTTGCTGAACCACTTGACCGTGCCTTGAGCCACGTACGCACTTCCTTTCGATGCTTCGAGGAGCGCGAGCCGAGGCGCACCCTCCCCCTTGTAACAACGGCAAAAACGTAGCACAAACGAGGGCGCCGTTGGCCCCCTTCCGGGTCCAAACCGGTGGAAATTGCCAGTCCGCAGCTTGAATGCCCTTCCCTGGATGAGTTTCGGGACTCCGAGCCGGGTTATCCGAGGCACAAGGGCCGGGGACACGGCGGGGACTAAGGAGTCCAGCCGCATGTCCGGCGCTCGTCCGGGCGCCGTTGTTCAGCAGAGCAGCAGCGGCCCCTTGCATTGCTAAGGACGCTTCGGGATGCGGAGCCGATCAGGCTGATCGCTCTACGGAACGATCTTGGCAATCGGCATCTCCACGATGTCCTCGGCCCCCAAGGACTTCAGCCGGGGAATCAGGACGTTGATGGTGCTCTTGGGAACCACTGTTTCGACTGCCAAAAAGCCGGTGTCCGCGAGGTGACTCACCGTCGGCGAGCGCATCGCGGGAAGCAACTCGAGGACTCCTTCGAGGTGATCCGAATCCACGTTGAGCTTGACCAGAACTCTTCCTCTTGCATCGACCGTGCCCTTGAGAAGAATGGTGAGCTCGTCGATGGCCGCCCTCTTGACCGGGTCGGCGAAAGACTTCTGGTTCGCAATCAGATGCGTGCGCGACTCCAGCAGCGTGTGCACGATGACCATTCCGTTGCGCCGCAGGGTCGAACCGGTCTCGGTCAGGTCCACGATTGCGTCGACGATCTCCGGCACCTTGGCTTCGGTGGCCCCGTAGGACAGAAAGATTCGCACCGGAATGCCGAGCTCGTCGAAGAAGGCTCTGGTGATGTTAGGCAGCTCGGTCGAGATCCGTGAGTTCGGCTTGATCTGCTGTGGTTCCGTGATACCGGAGGACTCGGGAACCGCCAGGACCACCTTGATCGGTCCATCGGTCTGCTTCGAGTAATGCAGGGGAGCCACCTTGACGACGTCCGATGAGGTCTCGGTGATCCAGTCCTCGCCGGTGATCCCGATGTCGAAGAAGCCGTCATCGACGTAGGTCGGGATCTCCTGGGGCCGCAGGACGGCGACCGAATCGATCCTGGGGTCGTCGATTGAGCCCCGGTACTCGCGCTCGCTGGCGCGGGTGACCTTGAGGTCGGCATCCTCGAGCAGTTGAAGGGTCGCGCGTTCCAGCGACCCCTTGGGGATCACGAACTTGAGCATTGCGACAGACTAAAGGTCCGTTTGCGGCTTCGGGAGCGAGGCGAACAGGTTGGCCATCTCGATCGCGGTCACGCCGGCCTCGTAGCCCTTGTTGCCAAGCTTCCCTCCCGCCCGGTCGGCGGCCTGTTCCGTGGTGTCGGTCGTTAGTACCCCGAACGCGATCGGCACGTTCGTCGCCAGCGACGCGCTCGATACTCCCGATGCCGCGGGGCCCGCCACGTAGTCGAAGTGAGCGGTCTCGCCGCGGATCACCGCGCCAATGGCTACCACGGCGTCGACCTCGCCCGAGGCGGCGATGCGTTGGGCCGTGGCCGGGATCTCGAATGCACCGGGGACCCAGGTCAGCGAGACATCGTCGTCGGCAACGCCGTGGCGCGACAAGGCTTGGAGCGCCCCATCTACTAGTCGCTTGCAGATGGTCTCGTTGAAACGGCTCGCGACTATGGCGATCCTCAGGCGTTTGCCGTCGAGAGCGCCTTCATACGTCTGCATCACTGAACCTCCCCCTTGGGTGACGGTGCCGGCTCGGCCTCCGCTCCGATCGTCTCGAGCAGGTGACCGAGCTTTTCTCGCTTGGTGGTGAGATAGCGGATGTTCTCCTCATTGGGCGCGCTCTCGAGAGCCACGCGCTCCACGATCGTCAGCCCGTATCCCTCGAGCCCCGCGCGCTTGGTCGGGTTGTTGGTAAGCAACCGCATGGTCGAGACCCCGAGGTCGACGAGGATCTGCGCTCCCACACCATAGTCGCGCGAGTCGGGGGCGAAGCCGAGTTCGACGTTAGCCTCGACCGTGTCCAGCCCCCCGTCCTGCAGCGCGTAGGCCTCGAGCTTGTGGCGCAGCCCGATCCCGCGGCCCTCGTGGCCGCGGATGTACACGATCACTCCCTCACCCATTTCGTCGATGCGTCTCATCGCGTCCTGCAGCTGCATTCCGCAGTCACAGCGGATGCTTCCGAGCACATCGCCTGTGAAGCACTCGGAGTGAACCCGGACCAGCACGTTGTCCTTGGACGCCACGTCTCCCTTCACCAGTGCGACGTGAGTGCGACCGTCGTCGCTCTCGTAGGCCACCGCAGTGAACTCACCGAACGCGGTCGGGATGCGAGCTGTGGTCTGCCTGGTCACGAGCTGCTCGGTCTTGCGTCGGTAGCGGATGAGGTCGGCGATCGAGATAACGAGCAGGCCGTGTTCGCCTGCGAATCGCTCGAGGTCCGGCATGCGGGCCATGCTTCCGTCCTCGTTCACGATCTCGCAAAGCACTCCGCCGGGATACAGCCCGGCGAGCCTGGCGAGGTCGACCGACGCCTCCGTGTGGCCCGCTCGGCGGAGCACGCCCCCCGGCGTGTAGCGCAGCGGGAAGATATGCCCCGGGCGGTGGAGATCCTGCGGCCGCGTGGATGCATCGATCAGCGCGGTGATGGTTCGGGCGCGATCGGCCGCCGAGATGCCGGTGGTGGTCCCCTTGGCGGCGTCGACGCTAACGGTAAAAGCGGTGCCCAGGGCGTCGGTGTGATTGGGAGCCATCAGCGGCAGGTGGAGATCGTCGAGCCGATCTGACTCGAGCGGCACGCAGATGATGCCCGAGCAATGACGAACCATGAAGGTGACCATCTCGGGAGACGCCTTGGAGGCTGCGAAGATGAGGTCGCCCTCGTTCTCACGGTCCTCGTCGTCCACGACGATGACCATGTTTCCCTTCCTGATCTCCTCGACCGCTTCTTCGACTCTTGCGAGCGGCATGCTCATCCCTTCCTATTAGGTGCGCTGCCCTAATGGCCGGCTAGACCACCACGGCCATCGAATCCTTCGACAAACTTCTCGACGTACTTGGCGATGACGTCGACTTCGATGTTGACCACCGAGCCGACCGAGAGGTCTTTCAGAGTCGTGACCTCGAGTGTGTGGGGAATCATCGCCACCTGGAACGAGGTGCGCCCCACCTCCACAACGGTCAGCGACACGCCGTCGATCGCCACCGATCCCCTGGGCACGAGGTAACGCAGTACCGCTCCGGGGAGGGCGAACCAGATCCGGCGCGTTCCATCCTGTTCCTCGATGCGCACCACGGAGGCCACGTAGTCGACGTGGCCCTGGACCATGTGACCGCCGATGCGATCCGAGAACCTGGCCGCCGGCTCGAGGTTTACCGTGCTGCCCTTGCTCAGCGACCCGATGGTCGTGGCCGTCAGCGTCTCGTCCATGGCCTGTGCGGTGAACGTCTTGCGCGTGGTACGAGTCGCCGTCAGGCACACGCCGTTCACGGCGACCGAGTCTCCGACCTCGACATCGCGCGCGAGCTTTGCGGCCTCGATCTCGACCTCGAGCACACCTACTCTCTCGCGCGCCCGCTTCACCACGCCGAGACTGGTAACGATGCCGGTGAACATCTAACCGGAGGCTCTCTCGTAGGAGAGCAGGACGTCGTCTCCCGCGCTCTCGGACCCCAGCAGTCGCCAGCGGCCGGCCTCGGCGATCGTCGACACGCCGAGATCCCCGAGGTCGGGGCCCCCCCGGCCCAGGAGCACCGCCCCCATATGAAGGTCCAGTCGATTCACGAGATCACGCTTCAGGAGCGAAGTTGCGAGTCGCGCGCCCCCCTCGAAGTACAGCTCGAGCCAGCCGCGTCCGCCCAGCGCGACCATCAGGGCGTCGAGCTCCACGCCCTCGCCGCCACCAGGGAGCACCAGAACCTCGGCTCCGGCCTCCTTCCAGGCGGTCTGCACGTCGTGCGCGGAGCCGTTGGTGGTAGCGACTATGACCTCGCCGCCCTCGAACAGCCGGGCGTTGGGCGGCGTCCTGCCGCTCGCGTCGATCAGCACGCGTGCGGGCTGACGCACGGCCTCGACGTCGCGCACGGTGAGCGAGGGGTCGTC
>JBOGWV010000123.1:0-5107 GCA_050693975.1 Actinomycetota bacterium | reverse complement strand
AGCCGAACCGCCCGGTCTCCGATCGCGTGGAAGTGCAGCTGGAAGCCCTCGTGATCCAACAGCGTGGCGAAGCGGTTGAGGTCGACCGGATCGAACATGTCGATGCCGGTGTTCTCCGTCGCCGCCCCCGACGCGTCCAGGTATGGCTCGAGGACCGACGCGGTGAAGGTCTCGATCACCCCATCGAGAAAGAGCTTCGCCGTGTTCGCATCGAGGTGTCCCGTCGTTCCCAGCTTGCGCAGCTCGAGCAGGTCGTCAAGCTGTGTCTCGCCGGTATGGCGATCCCAGAGCAGGGACAACACGACCCGTGCGGTGAGCTCACCCGACTCGTCGAAGGAACGGTAGATCTCGAGGGTGTCGGGCTCGATCCATGCGTCCTGCCATGCGGAGATGCCGAGTGTGTGGAGTTGATCTTGGGCGAGACGCAGAGCCTCCAGTTGCCGTTCCGTGGTCGGCGCGGGCACGAGATCTCGCACCACGTTCTCGGCCCCCTCGTGCAGCACGCCGGTCGGTTCCCCGCCGGCGTCTCGCTCGATGCGGCCGTCGGGGGGGTCGGGAGTGTTGCGGTCGATTCCCGCGAGCTGCAGCGCGCGCGTGTTAACCCACGCGGTGTGGACGTTGCTGTCGACTAGGTAGACCGGCCGGTTCGCCTCGATGGCATCGAGCTGCGAGCGGTGGGGTCCGCCGGGAAAGTCAGGAAGCTGCCACCCCGATCCGGTGATCCAGGGCTCGTCGGGATGCTCGGCGACGTAACTCCGAATCGTGGCCAGCACCTCAGACGCGGGCGAGATGTCGTGGAGCTCGCAGTCCAGCTGGGCGAGCCCGCCGAACAGTGGGTGCACATGCGAGTCCTGAAAGGCGGGGAGCACCATGCCGGCGTCGAGGTCCACGGCGCGGACCGACCGTCCGGCTCGCTCGGCGACTTCGTCGAAGCTCCCGGCCGCGGCTATCCGGTCGCCCAGCACCAGGACCGCGTCGGCCCGGCGACCTCCGCCGAGATACACCCCCGAACCGCCGCGTAATATCAGGTCCGCCATCACACCTCCGGAGGCTGAAAAACTGAACGGCCATTCAACATGAGACTATGATGGCAGCGGGAGAGGGTCTCGTCGAGGGGCTCTTTTCTAGGTTGTAACCACACCGTCCGAGGAGCACCCCATGACCCATCCGGCACCGATAGACGCCACGCTGGTCCGTCGCACCTCGCAGCCGTTCTACGAGGCCCGCACGCTTCCGGCGTCCGCCTATCAGTCTCCCGAAGTCCTTGCCTGGGAGCGTGAGCATTTTCTTGCGGACTCCTGGATCTGCGCGGGCCGGTCCGATGAGCTGTCGGAGCCTGGCAGCCAGCGCGCCATGGATGCCGGCGGCCTGGGCATCCTGCTGCTGCGAGGCTCGGATGGCGAGCTGCGTGGGTTTCACAACACCTGTCGCCACCGGGGCCACGAGCTCCTGGTCTGCGGCGCGTCCACCAATCGCAGCACCGTTCAATGCCCCTATCACCGGTGGACCTACGGACTCGACGGCAGCTTCAAGGGCGGCCCCGGAATGGCCGCGCAGCCCGGCTTCGACAAGAGTGACCCCGAACACAGCCTGCGTCGCGCCGCGCTGCGTGAGTGGCACGGCTGGATCTTCGTCAACCCCTCCGGAGAGGCGCCCGACTTCGATACCCACGTCGGAAACCTCGATGCTCTGGTGGCTCCCTACGAGCCCGAGCGCATGTTCGTGGGAGCTTGGCACAGCTACGAGATCGCCGCCAACTGGAAGGTGATCATCGAGAACTACCACGAGTGCTACCACTGCTCCGAGATCCACCCGGAGTTGTGCGCGGTGAGCTCGCCGACATCGGGCGAAGGGATGCAGCCGACCGGCCTGTGGGTGGGCGGGACGATGGAATTGCGGGACGGAGTCGAGACCATGTCGCTCGACGGCAAGAGTGGGGGAGTGCGGATTCGGGGGCTGGACGACCGCGCGGCCCGCGACGTCGGGTATTACATGCTGTGGCCGAATCTGCTCATAAGTCCTCATCCCGACTACGTGATGACGCACCGTATCGAGCCGCTCGCCCCCGACCGCACCTTCGTCGAATGCCAGTGGCTGTTTCCTCCCGAGTCGCGCGATCAACCGGGCTTCGATCCTTCGTTCGCGGCGGACTTCTGGGACGTCACCAACCGCCAGGACTGGAACGCTTGCGAATCGGTGCAGCGGGGCGGCGCGGGGCCCGGCTACCGGCAGGCCCCCTACAGCGAGCAAGAGGTCCAGGTCTACGAGTTCGACCTGATGGTGGCGCAGGGCTACCTCAACGGCGGGGTGCGCGAGCCGGTGCCGCATTTCTCCGACGTGCGCCGATAACGATCAGAGCACCGGTGACGCGGCCGGGCGCGGCCCCTATGATGTTGAACGACGGTTCAAAGGAGTGAGGCAGTGAGTGCAAATTGGAACGAGGGCGACCTGGGCCGGCTCGATCGGCTAATCGAGGAGCACGAAGCAGCGTTCATCGAGCGGCAACCACGCTCCACGGCGCTTCTCGAGCGTGCCTCGAAGGTCATGGCCGGGGGGGCCGCGTCGAGCTGGCAGATCGCCCGTCCGCAGATGATCTGGATCAGCCACGGCGAGGGCTCCAAGGTCTACGACGCCGACGGGATCCAGTACTCCGACTTCAACGGTGGCTACGGCGTGGGGCTGATGGGTCACGCCCACCCCGCGGTGGTCGAGGCGGTGTCCAACCGGGTCGGCAAGGGCACGCACTTCGCTCAGCCGACCGAGGACGCCATCCTGGTCGCGACGATGCTGGCCGAGCGCTGGGGCCTGCCGCTGTGGCGCTTCGGGAACTCCGGCACCGAGACGACCATGGATGCCGTGCATCTGATGCGGGCGTTCACGGGCCGCGACCTCATCGTCAAGATCGAGGGCTGCTACCACGGTCACCACGACTCGGTCATGGTCTCGGTTGCGAACGAGGAGGACGAGATCGGCCCCGCCGCCAGTCCGGTCGCAGCGCTCGCGGGCACGGGTTTGCCGAGCGCCATCACCGAGCTCACGATCATCGTTTCCTACAACGATCTCGCCATGCTCGAGCGCGTGTTCGAGGAGCACGAGGGTCGTATCGCCGGCATGATCCTCGAGCCGATCATGATGAACGCCGGGATCATCGGGCCGCAACCCGGCTATCTCGAAGGCGTGCGCGACCTCGTCCACAAGCACGGAGCGCTGCTTGCGTTCGACGAGGTAAAGACCGGTCTGACGACCGGGAGCGGTGGCGTCACCGCGATGTCGGGCGTGACTCCTGACATCGTTTGCCTGGCCAAGGCCATGGGCGGCGGAGTGCCCTGCGGTGCGATCGGTGGGAGCGCCGAGGTCATGGACTTCATTGCCACCGGGGGATACGAGCAGGTTGGCACGTTCAACGGCAACCCCCTGACCATGGCGGCCGCGCGGGCCACGCTCGAGACCCTCGACGACGCGACCTACGATCACCTCGAACGCCTCAACAAGATGATGGTCGCGGGGGCCGAGCAGGTCATCGACGATTACGATCTGCCCGCGCATGTCGTCTCCTACGGAGCCAAGGGTGCCGTGACGTTCTCGGCCGATCCGGTGCGCAACTACCGTGACTTCCTGGCGATCGACGACCGGACCAGCCACGCGCACTGGCTCTATCAGCACGCGGGTGGGGTGTTCCTGCCACCATGGGGCAAGGCCGAGCAGTGGCTGATCTCGGTGCAACATACCGAGGAAGACATCGATCGCTTCCTCATGAATTTCGAGGCTATGGCGAAGGGGCTTAGGAGCTAGGGATGCCCGGGGGACACGTCGAGCTCGTTGATCTGACCAAACGCTTCGGCGACGTCGATGCCGTCAAGGAGATCACGCTCGACATCTCTCCCGGCGAGTTCTTCTCGTTGCTCGGCCCATCGGGTTGCGGAAAGACAACGACGCTGAGGATGATCGCCGGGTTCGAGCGTCCGACTTCGGGTCGAATTCTCCTCGATGGCCAGGACATGGCCGACGTCCCGCCACACAAGCGAAACGTCAACACCGTGTTCCAAAACTACGCGCTGTTTCCCCATCTGGCCGTGTCCGAGAACGTCGCCTTCGGTCTGCGGTTTTCCAAACCATCGAAGGACGAGATACAGCGCCGGGTAAAGGACGCGCTGACCCTTGTCCAACTCGAAAAGTTCGCAACCCGACGTCCGCACCAGCTCTCGGGAGGGCAACAGCAGCGCGTTGCGCTGGCACGGGCTTTGATCCTGAATCCCTCGGTTCTCCTCCTCGACGAGCCGCTCGGTGCTCTCGACGCAAAGCTACGCAAGTCTCTGCAGATCGAGTTGAAGACGCTGCAGGAGAGGGTCGGCATCACGTTCATCTACGTCACGCACGATCAGGAAGAGGCACTGACGATGTCGGATCGGCTGGCCGTCATGTCGGAGGGCAGGATCGAACAGGTGGGCACTCCGCGGGAGGTCTACGACGAGCCGACTTCCCTGTACGTCGCCGACTTTCTCGGGGTGTCGAACACGATGCCCGGCCTGGCGAGGGGGACGAACGGAGCCGATGGCTGCCATGTCAAGCTCGGCGATTTCGAGCTGTTCGCAGGGAGAGGTGACCTAGACGCACGCGGCGAGGTGGTCGTCGTGGTGCGTCCCGAACGTGTGCGACTGGAGGCCGGTTCCACCAGCGGCGGCAATTCGGTCCCCGGAATGGTCGAGCGGGTCGTCTATGTGGGTGCCACTAGCCAGGTCATCGTGCGCCTGCCATTCGAGCAGTCACTCCAGGTCATGGTCGCGAACCAGGGCAGCGGCGAGCGACTCGTGGCGGGGGACCGGGTTTCGGTTCTCATCCCACCCGAGGCGCTCAGAGTGCTCCGGGTCGAGACGCAGGTCACCGACTCCGAGGACGCCGGCTAGCGACGCTACGGCTAGATGTCCAGGCGAGCGAGTTCCTCGACGGCCGACCCCTTCCGGCCCTCGCGACGACGCAAGCGTCGCAGGAACAGACCAGCGGCGGTGATCGCGAGCATCGAGAAGGCCAACAGGATGCTGGCGAGCGCGTTGAGCGCGGGACTCGGGGCCAGCCGGAGACCGCTGTACAGCCTCGTCGGGATGGTTTC
>JBOGWV010000122.1:0-22086 GCA_050693975.1 Actinomycetota bacterium | reverse complement strand
CCGAGAAGGGGTCCTGCTGAGGGACTTCGAGCTCGACCCCAGCCGGGACTATCAGCCGCGCGATCTCGGGTGACCGGTGTCCACTATGCTCCGCGACAACCGTCCACGATGCCCCGCGACATGACACCGGTGCCGGGAGCGGGACTTGAACCCGCACGCCCTTGCGGACAATGGATTTTGAATCCATCGCGTCTGCCGAATTCCGCCATCCCGGCCAGGCTGGGTGAGGCTTAGCGACTCCTGGTCCAGCACTATCGCAGGGTTGCGCTAGTTACGTATAGTGCTCGGGTTCCAAGTCAGACATCTTTCTCGAACGATCACGAAGTGGGAGCTTTGCCGGAAAGAGGAGCTGGGTGTCAACCATTCAGGGCTACTGCCCGACCTGCAGGCGGACGGTCTATGCAGAGGAATCCGAAGCGCCCGAGTGCCCCGTGTGCTCTTCCTCGATCTTCGTTCCCGCGGACAAAGGGAGCCCTACCAAGACTCCCTCGACGCCCAAACCCCCCAGAACCTAAGCCGTCCTCACGGCCTGGGTCTGCGGCCCTTGCGGATCTGCGTCTGACGCACTGGTCCCAACTCCCCGGGTAGCTGAGCTTCCCAAAAACTGTGTCACGCCTGCGGCCATGATCCGGGGATTTCCCCGTGGCCACATCCCCAGGTTTCCGTAGCTATTGACGTCTGAACGACGCAGTTGGGTTACCCACCAGTGCAAGCAGTCAAAACGACAAAAAGGAAAAAAGTGGCTAACAACGCCCGGATGAAGCCTTAGAGCGAGTCGAGCGCCGCCCTGACCTCGGAGAGAAACTCCGCGACCGAAGGTGCGCCTCTCTCCCCCAGGATCCGGATCACGGCGCTGCCGATCACCACTCCGTCGGCGACGCCCGCCGCGATCCGGGCATGCTCCGGGGTGGATACACCTATGCCGACCAGCACCGGAAGCCCGGTCGCCGACCGGCAGGCCTCGACGACGCCGGCCGCGGTCTCGGCCAGTCGCTCGCGGGTGCCGGTGACGCCCAGGGTCGAGATCGCGTAGACGAAGCCCGTCGTTACCTCGGCGGCGGCGGCGACCCTGTCGGGAGAAGAGGTCGGCGCGATCAGGCTCACCCACGCGAGGCCCTCTTCGGCCGCGGCCGCCCGCAGGGACGCGCTTTCCTCGAGCGGCAGGTCCGGCACGATGAGCCCCGACATGCCCGCCTTCACAGCTCGCCGGCAAAACTCGGCTTCGCCGAGGCGGTGAATCGGGTTGTAGTAGGTCATGACGATGCGAGGAGGTTGCGTCTCCACGGCCCCCGTGAGCTCGAGGGCCTCGAGGGGGCCGATCCCAGCGCGAATGACTCGTTCGCCGGCCGAAGCGATCATCGGACCGTCCATGAGCGGGTCCGAGTAGGGGAGGCCGATCTCGACCGCGTCGGCTTGTTCGGCTACGGCCTCGAGGGCGGCCGGATAGGCATCCGCCTGCGGGAAACCACCCATCAAGTACGGCACCAGCAGCTTGCGTCCCGACGAGCGGAGGCTCTCGAGATGATCGAGCAGCGCGGTCACGATCGCGGTTTCTTACGCCGGTATTCGGCCAGCGTGGCGACGTCCTTGTCGCCCCGGCCCGAGAGGCCCACCAGCACCGCTCCCTTGTTCCTGCAGCTCTCGAGGACATATGCGAGCGCGTGGGATGGCTCGAGGGCCGGGATGATGCCCTCGCTCGCCGACAATGCCTCGAACGCGGCCACGGCTCGATCGTCGGTGACGGCCTCGTACGCGGCGCGCCCCGTCGATGCGAGCCAGGCATGCTCGGGCCCGACGCCGGGATAATCCAGCCCGGCGGAGATCGAGTGAGCGTGTGAGATGAGCCCCTGGTCGTCCTGCAGGACGAGGCTCCTAGCGCCGTGAAGGACTCCCGGTTCCCCCGCGGTGATGGAAGCCCCGTGGCGACCGGCGAGGCCCTCGCCCGCGGCCTCGATCCCCACCAGCTTTACGTCTTCGTCATCGTAGAAACCACGGAACAAACCCACCGCGTTCGATCCCCCGCCGACGCAGGCCACCACCTCGCTTGGCAGGCGCCCGGTGGCTTCGAGCATCTGAGCGCGCGCCTCGTCGCCGATGACGCGCTGGAGACTCGCCACGATCTCGGGATAGGGATGGGGTCCCACCACCGAACCGATGACGTAGTGGGTATCGGTGACGTTGGTGACCCAGTCGCGCAAAGCCTCGTTGATCGCGTCCTTGAGCGTCTGCGACCCAGATTCGACCGGCACCACCTCGGCCCCCAGCATCTCCATCCTTACGACGTTGAGGTGCTGGCGGGCGACGTCGGTGGCACCCATGTAAACGACGCACGGCAACCCGAAGTACGCGGCCGCGGTCGCCGTCGCAACGCCGTGCTGCCCGGCGCCGGTCTCGGCGATGACGCGGGTCTTGCCCATCCGGCGAGTGAGCAGAATCTGACCGACCGTGTTGTTGATCTTGTGCGCGCCCGTGTGAGCAAGGTCCTCGCGCTTGAGCCACACCTCGCAGCCGGCCAACTCCGAGAACCGATCGGCGAGGTAAAGCGGCGTGGGGCGCCCCACGACCTTGGTGAGCAGGCCGTCGAGCTCGGCGGTGAAGGCGCCATCGCGGCTCGCCTCCTCCCACTCGCGCTCGAGCTGGAGGACCGCGCTCATGAGGGCCTCGGGAACGTAGCGGCCCCCGAACTCTCCGAAGCGGCCCCTCTCCTCAGTGCGCATCGACACCCCGCAGCTCGCGCAGCGTGGAGGCCGGATCGTCCGAGCGCACCAGAGCCTCGCCCACGAGGACGGCATGTGCGCCCACCGCGGCCTGCGCCTCGACGGCCGCGCGGGTCGACACACCCGACAGGGAGACGAGCGTTACGTCTTCCGGTACCCGGCTCGCGAGTTCGGCGGTGCGCTGCTCGTCGACCTCGAACGTCTCGAGGTCGCGGTTGTTGACTCCAACGAGATCCGCTCCCGCATCCAGTGCGCGGTTTAGTTCTACGAGGTCGTGCACCTCGACCAGAGCGTCCATCCCGAGGCTGCGGCTAGCGGCCATTAGCCCGCTCAGGTCCTCGTCTTCGAGGGCTCGCACGATCAGGAGCACCGCATCGGCACCCGCGGCCCGAGACTCGAGCACCTGGAACGAGTCCACGATGAAGTCCTTTCGCAGAACGGGCAGGCCGGCGGACGCGGCGGATGACAGGTCCTCGAGGCTTCCTCGAAAGAACTCCGGCTCGGTGAGCACCGACAGCGCTGCCGCGCCTCCCCGAGCGTATTCGGCGGCGGCGGCGCTGGCGCTGAGATTGGCATCGAAGACGCCCTTGCTCGGGGAGGCGCGTTTGATCTCTCCGATGATCGCCACCTCTGGGCCCATCAGCGCGGACCTAAACGGGCGCGGCTCGTCTGCAGCCGCGATGCGCTGTTCGAGCGCGTCCGCCGTGACTCGTTCCTTGGCCTCGGCCACGCGAGCCCTGGTCGAGTCGAGCAACTTTGTCAGATAGGACATTGCGCCCGACCTTAACCGTCCGACAGGAGCTCGATCAGCCGCTGAGCGACCACCTCGGGAGTGCCGCTCACCAGGGTCACCTCGAGGCCCGCGTCCTCAAGGACCTCGAGCGATGACTTCACAGGGGCTCCGGGGTCCAGGTAGAGGATCTCGGGATCGACCCCGTCGTCTTTCAGCCTCTCGACCAGCGCCCGCGATCCTCTGCCCCGGTCACCCAGCTCGGAGAACTCGGCCCCGAGCGCGACGAACTCAACCGCGTGATCGAGGTTCCGCACGCTCAATGCTCTGGCGACCTCGAGGAACACCCCGATCGCGTGCGCATCCAGGGCCTCGTTCGGCGGGGTGTCGTACGGCACCGCGATCACGTAGCGCGGCTCGGCTCCCTGCGGCGGCACTGCGATTACGTTCGTCGAACGCACGAGATCGCCGACGGGGACGGCATCAAGGCGCGCCGGATAGCCGGCCTGCTGCAGGTGGCCGAGGATGTACGTCGCGGCGATCTGCTCTTGCTGGCTCCCGGCCGGACGCTGAGCGACCTCATCGGCGAACTGAGCCGCGTGATCGTCGATGACGCTCGCCTCGGGAGTCGGAGGGCCGGAGGGTTCTGGGCGCGGCACCTCGCCTGAATCGGAGCACGCACCCACTGCGGCGATCGCAATGCAGGCCACCAGGGCTCGGGAGTTCACGCCCACACGATAGCTACGTGCTAGCCGGCCGCTGCCGTCCCGATCGAATCGAGAAACGCGCCGACCACCGCGGGGTCGAACTGCCGGCCGGCTTGGCTCTCGATCTCGGCCACCGCGTCGTGGAGGGGCCATGCCGTCTTATAAGGCCGGTCGTGGGTCAGTGCGTCGAACACATCGGCCACCATCACGATGCGGCCGCTGATCGGGATGCCATCCTTCGCGAGCCCCATTGGATAACCTGACCCATCCCACCGCTCGTGGTGGGTGAACGCGATCTCCTCGGCCGAGCGCAGCAGAGGTGCCTCGCTTGCGCCCAGAATCTTGGCTCCGATCGTTGTGTGCTTCTTGACTACCTCGAACTCCTCGGCCGTGAGCCGTCCCGGCTTCAGCAGGATGGCATCGGGGATCCCAATCTTGCCGACGTCGTGCAGCGTCGACGCGCGCCTTATCAGGTCGATCCTCTCGTAATCGAGCCCCAGTCGCTGAGCCAACAGCGCCGACAGCTCCGCGACGCGGCGCACATGCTCGCCCGTATTGTCGTCGCGGAACTCGGCAGCGGCCGCCAGCCGTTCGAGAATCTCGATGTGGGCGTGCTCGAGCTGGGTGGTGCGCTCGATCACGCGAACCTCGAGATCCCGGTTGCGATCGGACAGCCTCTGGTGCAAGCCGCGAATCTCCAGGAGGTTTTCGATCCGCAGCACAACCTCGGCCGCGTCGAATGGCTTGACCAGGAAGTCCTTCGCCCCCATCTGGAGCGCACGTGTGCGCGCCTCTTGCGTGATGTCTGCCGTCAAGACGATGATCGGGAGATAGACCTCACCGTTCGAGATCTCTCTTAGTCGCTCCAACACCGCGAAACCGTCCAGGTGAGGCATATGGAGATCGAGCATTATGAGGTCGGGCCTGCGCTGAAGGTAGAGGTCTACGACCTCGCGAGGATCGGTGGTTCCCACGACCTCGGAGTGGCCGTGGGCCGCGAGGATGCGCTCGATCAGTCGCACGTTGGCCTGCTGGTCGTCGACGACGAGAATGCGGGCCGTCACGGAGCGCCTTCTCGCGTGTGAGCGGGCACCACCTTGTCGATCACATCGAGGAGCTCGGTCACCTTGAACGGCTTCGTGACGTAGGCGTTCGCACCGGCCTGCAATGTGTCTCGCACCACCTTCTGATCGTCCTCTGCGCTAACCACGATCGTGGGCACCTGGGCCGTCGCCTCGTGCCCGTTGAGCTCCCGCAGCACCTCGTCACCCCGCATGTCCGGCAGATAGAGATCGATCAACATGAGGTCGGGTGGTTCGGCGCGAGCGGCCTCGAGACCGCCGGCGCCGTCCGCGGCAATGGAAAGCTCGACGTCGCTGCGCAGCGACAGCACCATCCGCATCAGTTTGACGTTGGATGGGTTGTCGTCGAGGTACAAGACCCGCATCGTCATCGCATATGCCCTTCTCGCCCGCTAACCGCTCTCATCGGCCTCTTGGAGCGATGCGTTGAGCCCGGCTCCGGAGCGTCCGGACTCAAGCAGTTCGTCGACAACCTCCAAAAACCTCTTAACGTCCAGGGGCTTGGTCAGATAGGCACGCGCTCCGGCCTGCGTAAGCCGGTCGATTTGGTGGCGCGTCGCGTCCGCACTGATCACCACGACGGGGATGTCTCGTGTCGCCGGATCATGCCTCAGGATGGCCAGCAGCTCGGCCCCAGGGAGGTCGGGCAGGTTCAGGTCGAGGAGCACCAGGTCCGGGTGATGCTCACGGATGAGATCGAGCCCCAGCCGCCCCTGCATCGCAGCATGCAGCTTGAGCTCCGGGCGCCGGGCGAGAATGTGCTCGACCAACTTCAGGTTCGAGAGATTGTCCTCCACGTACAGCAGGGTGCGCGCCCCGCGACCGGCCCCGTTGTCGGCCACCGACAACTCGTCGAGTTCCGATCCACCCGCGGGGGAATCGACCATGAACAGAGTCACGGTGAACTTCGTCCCGACGCCCGTAGAGCTCTCCACGTCGATGGCGCCACCCATGGCATCGACGAGGACCTTTGACAAGGCCAGGCCGAGTCCGGTGCCCTCGATCCCCGAATACTCCGCCCCCAGCCTTTCGAAGGGGCTGAACAAGAGGTCCATCCGTTCCTTGGGGATGCCGGGACCGGTGTCGGTGACGAGGATGCTGAGGCGACCCGGCTCCGCGGCCCTTTCGCAGGTCATGGTGACCTTCCCACCGGAGCGGTTGTACTTGACCGCGTTGGAGAGCAGGTTGAGGAGCACCTGCTTCAACCTCTGCCGATCCGCCATCACATGCCACGTGGGATCGAGCAACCCAGGACCCGCCATCTCGATCTTGCGCGGTGCGGCGAGCGGTCGCACGAGCCCCAGGCTCTCGTTCAGGACCTCCTCGACCGGCACAGGTTCGAGCGACAGTCCCAGCCTGCCGGTCTCTATGCGAGCGATGTCGAGGACCTCGTTGATGAGGTCGAGGAGGTGGCGACCTCCCTTGAGGATCTCACCGACGCTGTCCCTCTGGTGCGATGCGAGCTCCTCCAACTCGAGGATCTGTGCGAAACCCAGGATCGCGTTGAGCGGAGTCCGGAGCTCATGGCTCATGCGCGAGAGAAAGTCGCTCTTGGCTCGTGAAGAGCTTTCGGCTTCCTCTTTGGCGCTCCGGAGTTCGTCTTCGAGCTCCACCTGGGCCGACACTTCGCGCGCCGTCAGGATGACCTCGGGTCGTTCCCGCCCGGGCATGTCAAGCCGGCGCGCACGCACATCGAGCCACACCCAGTGCCCCTCCGCGTGCAGCATCCGGTAGCGCGCGCGAACCGTCTCCTCGCCGCCAATCGCCCGGCGAAGCTGCTCGATGGCCAGCCTCCGGTCTTCCGGGTGCACGACATCGGGGCCGCCGCCCAGTGCGTCCTCGGCCGAGTAGCCGAGCGCGTCCACCACCGAGGGACTGACGTAGCGTCGAGCCCCGGCTTCGTCGGAGATGACGATGACGTCGGGCGAGGTGTCGAGCATGGCGCTCAGGGTCAGCTCACGGTCCGCGAGGGTCTCCTCGGTCTCCTGCTGATCGGTCACATCGAGCGCGTAGCCGAGGAGATCGCCGGGTTTGCCTTCGACGTACTCGATGCGAACGACCGTCTCGAGCCACACCCATCGCCCGTCCTTGTGCCGCCACCGGAACCGAGGCCGGCGCAGGTGAGTCGCGCCTTCGGCAAGGCCGAGCCGGGTCTGCTCGGTCACCGCCTCGAGATCGTCCGGGTGGACGCGCTCCATCCAGAGCTCGCCGTCGCCGATCAACTCATGAGGCGCGTATCCAAGCATGCGCTCGACGTTCGAGCTAACGAACGTCGTGGTCAGGTCATCGGCGTTGCGCCGGAAGATCACGACCGGACTGCGTTCGATGAGCTCTTCCAGAAACGAACGTGCCTCGTGGAGCTCCGCTCGGCGGATCTCGAGCTGCTCGCCGGTGCCGGCGATCTGGCGCCCGAGCCGTCCGATCTCGTCGTCTCCGGGGGGCAGAGGAAGCAGCTCCTCGCGCCGGTCGATGCGCCGGGCGTTCTCCTCGAGTCGCTGGACTCGCTTGACCACACCGCTGGTGAAGATGGCCATCGCGAGAATTCCTCCGAGCAGACCCAAAAGGCCGCCACTCACGATCACCACCAGCGCCACCGTCTGAGTACGGTCGAGATCGGCAATCTGCATCTCCAGTAAGCGCGTCTCTTCCTGGCGCATCGCCCCCAGCTCCGCGCGCAGCTCGTCGTGAAGAATCTTCGATTCCCTCAGGAGGTCATCGCGCTCGTTGGGAGGGAGCTGGTCCCCGGAGACGGCCAGATCTTCGATCAGCGCGAATTTCTCGGTGGCGAGCTCGTCCACTCGCTCGAGCCGATCGCTCTGGCCCCGATGGTCTGCGACCAGCGTCCCAAGCTTGTCTATCGCTCGCGGCAGGTGTTCGGTCGCTTCCCGATAAGGGGTCAGGAAGGATGCGTCTCTGGTCAGCAGATAGCCGCGCACCCCGGTCTCGGCATCGACCAGGAGCTGCGCTACCTGTTGGATCTGACTGCGAATCCGGAGGCTCTCGGTAACGCCGGCCTGCGACGCGTCCTCCTGGCGCTCGACCCACAGGAAGGTCCCGGCCGCGACTACGAGCGCGAGGAGAGGGAGCGCGATGACGACGATGCCCTTGCGCCCGAGAGATAGATCGGCCCAGCGGCGACCGGCGCTCACACGCGCAGCCTAAGTGGTCTGCCCCGTAAGTAAAGTGATGCTCTCACCCGGCCACAACAGCTCGTCGAGGACCGCTAGAAAGCGCCCGACGTCCAGCGGCTTGGTCAGATACTCGAGGGCGCCGGCGGCGAGCGTTTCCTGGACCCGGTGCGCGGTTGCATCGGCACTGATGATGACCACCGGAATGCCCGCCGTGTCGGGATCGGCCTTGAGCTGCGCCAGTACTTGGGCGCCGTGAATGTCTCCCAGATTGAGGTCGAGAAGCACCAGATCAGGATGGTGTTGCCTGATGAGGTCGACCCCCAGCCTGCCCTGCAGCGCAGCGTGAAGTTTCGCCGCCGGGCGCCGCTCGAGAATGTGTTCCACGAGCTTGAGGTTGCTGACGTTGTCCTCCACGTAGATGATGGTTCGTCCTTCGAGCTCGGCGTAGGCCGGCCCGGCCCGCTCGGAGGCAACGTCTCTGACGGCCGGCACAAGCGGCTCGTCTGCCACCCGAAGGTGGACGGAGAAGATCGATCCGTGGCCGGGGTTGGACGACACGGTTATCCGGCCGTTCATCGCCTCGACAAGCCGGCGGGCGAGGGGCAGTCCCAGCCCCGTGCCCTCGACTTGAGTCTGCTCCGCACCCAGTCGATCGAACGGCGTGAACAGAGCCTCCATCTTGTGACGAGGAATGCCGGGTCCGGTGTCCTCGACCGCAACCACTACGTGCTCACCGAGAACATCCACCCCTACCCGTACGGTGCCGCCTTCGCGGTTGTACTTGATGCCGTTGCTCAGAAGGTTGAGCAGCACCTGCTTCACGCGTTGACGATCCGCCATCACATGATGAGGGACATCACCTGAAGGTCCCGTCACCGTCACGCCATTGTTGTCGGCGAGCGGCCGCACGAGCGCAAGGGATTCCTCGCAGACGTCGTCCAGCGACACCGGCTCGATCGACAACGAGAGGTTCCCTGCTTCGATGCGGGCGATGTCCAGAACCTCATCGACGAGGCTCAGCAGGTGACGCCCGCCCTTCAGGATCTCATCGATCCCTTCACGCTCGTCCTCCTCGAGCGGAGCCATTCCGAGCAACTGGGCAAAGCCCAGGATCGCGTTCAGCGGGGTCCGTACTTCGTGGCTCATGCCTGAGAGGAACTCGCTCTTGGCGACGTTCGCGGCCTCGGCGGCGTCGCGGGCCTCGATGAGCTCCTGGTTGAGCGACTGCATCTCGGCGTGCGCTCCGCGCAGCACGGCAAGCACGGTCATGCGCTCGGTGATATCGGTCGCGTACCCGATCGAACCCGTAAGCCCGCCTTCGTCATCGCGCTCGGCGTACTCGATGCAATGAAGCCACATGTAGCCGTCGCCGGGAGTGACGAAGCGATATTCGCCCTCGACCTGAGCCTGCTTGGTCAGACCATCGAGCCCGCGCCGGTACCAGCGCCGATCCTCGTCGTAGATGTGAGCGTCCCAAAAGCCCGGGCCTTCGGTGATCTCATCAGGCTCGTATCCAAGCACGCGCGCCGAGTTGGGACTGACATAGGTGACCGATTCCAGGTCCGCCGAGCGCCGAAAGAAGACGACCGGTGCGCGCTCGACAAGAGACTCGCTGAACCTCGTCCCTTCGTCCACCGCCTAGCCCTCCGCTCGGTTCCGCTTGATCCGCTCGCTGAAAGATAGCCGAGGTCGCGATAAAACGCTCACATGGCCAGGGAGGACGCCGCGGCAACGGCACGCAGCGCGGCCTCGGCTTTGCTCGTGGTCTCGTGCGCTTCGGTCATCGGATCCGAGTCGGCCACCACTCCCGCGCCGGCCTGAACGTAGGCTCTGCCGCCCGTCGCCACGATCGTTCGGATCGTGATGCAGGCATCGAGATTGCCGGAGAAATCGAAGTAGCCGACCACTCCGGAGTAGGGACCTCGCCGGGTTCTCTCCAGCGAGTCGATGATCTCCATGGCGCGAACCTTCGGTGCACCCGACATCGTGCCCGCAGGAAAACAGGCGGTGAGCGCATCGAACGCATCCCGCTCCGGCGCCAGTCGCCCGCTGATGGATGACACGATGTGCATGACGTGGCTGTACCGCTCGATCGTCATCAGCTCGTCCACCACTACCGTCCCGTACCGGCTCACTCGTCCCAGGTCGTTGCGAGCCAGGTCGATCAACATGACGTGCTCGGCGCGCTCCTTCGCGTCGGAGAGCAGCTCGCGCGCGAGCCCTTCGTCCTCATCGGGAGTGGCGCCACGTCGTCGCGTCCCCGCGATGGGCCGCGCCACGACTACGTCTCCCGTCGCGCGCACGAGCGGTTCTGGTGACGCCCCCGTGATCTCGAATGAGGGGTGGGCATCGGTCTCGGAGAAGGTCAGGAAATACATGTAGGGGCTGGGGTTGAGCGTGCGGAGCACACGGTACGCGTCGAAGGCGGAGCCCTCCAGCGGCATCGAGAAACGCCTAGAAGGAACCACCTGAAAAACATCCCCCGCCCGGATGTGCTCGATGCAACGCTCGACCCAGCTCGCGTACTCGTCATCGTCGACCGTCGAGGCGGGCTCGGGCATCTCGGCCTCGAGGTCGACGGTCAGGGGCGGCGCCACCAGCGGCCCGGCAAGGCGCTCTACCGTTTGATCGCAGCGCCCAGCCGCCTCTTCGTAGGCCTCGTCGGGATTCCCCCCGCTTACGACGTTCGTGATCACGAAGGCGCGCTGCAGCAGGTGGTCGAACACGACCAGAGTTCGAGTCAACATCAGCGCGAGGTCGGGAAGTCCCAGATCGTCCGGCGGCGGGTCGGGAAGGTGTTCCAGTTCACGCACACAGTCGTAACCGAGAAACCCCACGGCGCCACCGTGCAACGGGGGAAGTCCGTCGATGCGCGGCGCCCTGCACTCGGCCGCCAATCGTTTCAGGTACTCGAGCGGGCGCTCCCCCTCCGAAGGATGCACAGGAGGGTTGCCGTCGATCAGAAGCCGGCCGTCCTTCGCCTCGACCGTCGCGAAGGCGTCGCCCCCCAGAAACGAGTAGCGGGCCCAGCGTTCTCCGCCCTCGACGCTCTCGAGCAGAAAGCCGTTGGTCAAGTCACCCGAGAGCCGGAGCCAGGCCGATACGGGGGTGAATGCGTCGGCGAGGACCTCGCGCCAGACCGGGACGATCCGGTGCGCCGCGGAGAGGACGCGGAAGGTGTCACGGTCGGGCCAGTGGCGAATCAAGTCGTCGCTTCGCCGGCATTGTGCGTATCTCCCGTCATCATCGAGCGATAGAAGCACGAGTACTCGCCCGTATGACAGGCCGGCCCGGCGGGATCAACGAGCACGAGCAGTGCGTCGGCATCACAGTCGTAGCGAACCTCGGTAACGGTCTGGGTGTTGCCGGAGCCTGCTCCCTTGTTCCAGTACTCGCGGCGTGAGCGACTCCAGAACCAGGTCGTACCCGAGGCTAGCGTGCGACGCACCGCCTCGGCGTCCGCGTAGGCGAGCATCAAGACGGCCTTGGTGGCGTCATCCTGCACGATCACCGGCAACAACCCGTTGCCGTCGTAGGTGAGCTCCTCGGCGTTCACTGCAGTGCTCCGTTGTTGTTGGGCGGGGCACCAAAGCCGGTCATGGCGCCAGGTCGTAGGGATAGGGATCGGTGAAATACTCGAAGCCATCCTCGGTGATCAGCACCGTGTCCTCGAGACGGACGCCCCCGACCCCCTCGTAGTAGAGGCCCGGCTCGATTGCAACGACGTCTCCCGGAACCAGCGCGTCGGAGCGCCGCCCCAGCAGCGGTCGCTCGTGGACCTCGAGACCAACTCCGTGCCCCAGCGAGTGGAAGAAGCCCTGGTTGTATTGCGGAGGATCGCTCCGGTGCAGCTGGCTGGCGTGACCGTGACCGTGAAAGAAATCGGCAACCCGGGTGTAAAGATCGTCACTTCCCGGACGACATGCCTCGAGCGCGAGGTTCAGGGCCTCACGACACTGTTGATGCAACTTGACGATCTCGTCGGACGGACGACCGGGGACGAAGGTGCGCGTCATGTCGGAAAAGGTTCCCGTGCGCCGGTCTCGAGGGAACACATCGATGATGCACGACTCGTTCGGCAGGATGGGCCCGGTTCCGAGATCGTGACCGCGGAGGCACGCATCCCCCGATTGCACGATGATCTCGTCCGAATCGGCTCCCTGTTGCGACAGCATGGCGGCCATGGATTCGCGCACCCACTCCGCGGTAAGAATCTCGCCCTCGAAACGAAGCCTGCCGTCGGGAGTGGGCTCGGCGTCGCGCAGCATGCGTGCGGCGGTCAGCATTGCGATCTCGGCGGCGCGCTGAGCTCGCTCCATGCCCTCGAGCTCCCACGGCGCCTTGCGACGGCGCCTGGCGGCCCATGCGGTGACGTCGACCGTTACCTCGATGCCTCGCGACCTCAACAGGTCGGCGACCTGTACGTGAAACGTGGGGGGCACGATCACCTCGTTGACCTCGAGGCGCGCGAGGGCGCGCACGACGAGCTCGGGACGGACCAAGTCGGTGGGTATCGACTCGTCGGCAAGAATCTGGTGGTAGCCGAGGTCGTCATAGGTCCAGAACTCGTCCACGATGTCTTCTCGCTTGGCGAATACATCGGCCTCGAGACTCGGACCGGCGACGATTCGCCTGCCCCCGGCCTCAATGAAGATGACGGGGTCTGCTATTGCCTCGGAGATCTCGTGACGCATCTCGGGGCTGCGAACCCCGCTATCGAACAGCAGGTAGGTGCTCATTTTTCCCTTCGGTGGGGCTCGTTTGCCGGGTGCGGAATCCTAACGGGCAGCCGCCGCCGCCTGAGCGCCAGCTTCGCATCTGATACCGAGAAGGTGCCGAAGTGAAACACCGAGGCCGCAAGCGCCGCCTCCGCGCCGCCTCGCTCGGGGTCGACCGCGTCCGCGAGATCGTCCGGCGAGCCCGCGCCACCCGACGCGATCACGGGGATGGTGAGCGCGTCGCAGACGGAGCGAGTCAGCTCGAGGTCGTAGCCGTCGGTGGTCCCGTCGGAGTCCATCGAGGTCAGCAGTACCTCCCCCGCCCCGAGCTCCTGCACCCGGCGGGCCCAGTCCACCGCCTCGAGCCCCGTGGGTGTCCGACCGCCGTCCACGAAGACCTCCCAGCGACCAGGCCCCGACCGCCGGGCGTCGATGGCGACCACGATGGCCTGCGATCCGAACTCGTCCGCCGACTCACGGACTGCCTCGGGGCGACGCACCGCCGCCGTATTCATCGACGCTTTGTCCGCTCCCGACTCGAGCAGGCGCCTGACGTCGGCCACGGTGCGGACACCGCCGCCGACGGTCAACGGGATGAACACTGTCTCGGCGGTTCGAGCAACGACGTCGTAGATGAGCTCACGACGTTCGTGGCTGGCGGTGATGTCGAGGAACACCAACTCGTCCGCACCCTCGGCGTCGTAGCGAGCCGCAAGCTCGACGGGGTCACCCGCATCGCGCAGTTCGACGAACCGGACTCCTTTGACCACCCGGCCGCCGTCCACATCGAGGCAGGGGATGATTCGCTTCGCCAGCATCGACTACTACTCGTCTACCGACGCTTCGTCGGCGGCGCGTATGGCCTCCATCACCGTGAACTTGCTCTCGTAGAGCGCGCGCCCCACGATCACACCGCACACGCCGTCGCCGTGCAGGCGGGCAACCGCGCGGAGCTCATTGAGTGTTGCCACCCCTCCCGACGCGATTACCGGCCGCGTGGTGTGCTCGGCGAGACGCAGCACACCCTCGAAGTTCGGCCCCGACATGGTGCCATCCCGCGACACGTCCGTGTAGATGAACATCGACGCCCCCGCTTCCTCGAAGACCCGCACCGCGTCCAGTAGCGGCATCCCCGACCCCACGGTCCAGCCATGCCCGGTGAGCTGATCCGGCATTTCGTTTGGCGGTCCGGCCGAGCCCGCCCCGCGCGCATCCAGCGAGACGGCTATTCGCTCTCCGAAGCGTGCGCAGGCGCGACGCAGCTCGGCGGGTTCCTCCAGCGCCACGGTCCCCAACACCGCGCGGTTGGCGCCCGCGGCCAGGACCTCGACGACATCGTCGATGCCCCGCAGCCCTCCTCCGGCCTGCACCGGACAGGATGCCTTGGCGACGACCTCGAGCACGATTTCCCGATTCGTTCTGACGCCGGTCCTCGCACCATCGAGATCCACGATGTGAAGCCAGCGCGCCCCCGCCCTTGCAAAGCCGAGGGCAACCTCGACGGGGTCGTCACTGTAGACGGTCTCCGTTCCGAAGCGCCCCTGCAACAGCCGGACACATTTTCCTTGCGCGATGTCGACTGCCGGATAGACCGTGAAGCTCATCGTTTCCCTTTGGACGCGGACTCGAGCCACTTCTCGAGGAGCGCAATGCCCGACGCTCCACTCTTCTCCGGGTGGAACTGCACCGCGGTGACTTCTTCTCTCTGGATCGCGGCCACGAACGCCTGGCCATGCTCGCACCAACCAGACACGACCTTCTCGTCGGATGTGAATGCGGCATAGGAGTGATCGAAGTAGTAGTACTCCCCGCCGCTTCCGTCGCGCGCGCTTGACACTTGATTCCACCCCATGTGTGGGACGCGTACGTCTCCGGTCAACCGCCGCACCTCACCGGAGAGAATCCCGAGACCGTCGATCGTCTCGTCTTCCTCGCTGCGTTCGAACAGGATCTGCATTCCCAGGCAGATGCCGAGATAGGGGCGTTCGTCGCCGATCCAGGTTCGCACCAGTTCGTCCTGGCCCGCCCCCTCGAGGTTGGCGATGCAGCGTCCAAAGACACCCTGTCCGGGAACGCACAGTGCCCCGCTGCAGTCGATATCCGTCGAGTCCGAGGTCACCACGACCTCGGCCCCGGCGGCCTCGAGAGCCTTGGCCACGCTTCGCAGATTGCCCATGCCGTAGTCGAGGACCGCGACCCTCACAGGATCCCTTTGGTGGAGGGAATCGCGTCTCCGCCCCGCGGGTCGATGCCCACCGCGTCACCAAGGGCAACCGCGAGCGCCTTGAAGATGGCCTCCACAGCGTGGTGCGTGTTGCGGCCGGCGAGCAGCTTGACGTGCATCGTCAGTCCGCCCGTTCGACAGAGCGCCTGAAGGAACTCCTCGGTGAGCGCGGTGTCGTACCGACCGACCGACTCGGTGGTGAAGTCTGCGTCGAAGACCAGCAGGGGCCGGCCGGAGATGTCGAGCGCTACCTGCGCCAGCGCCTCCTCCATCGGCACGAGCGCGTCCCCGTAACGGCGGATGCCGCGCTTGTCTCCGAGCGCCTCGGTCAGCGCCTCGCCGAGCACGATCCCGGTGTCCTCGACGGTGTGGTGAGCGTCGATCTCGAGATCCCCCTCCGCGCGCACCACGAGGCCGAGACGTCCGTGACGCCCGAGTTGATCGAGCATGTGATCGAAAAAGGGGACGCCGGTGGCCGCGGTGACCCCTCCGCCATCGAGCGACAGCTCGACCGAGATCTTGGTCTCGTTGGTCTCGCGCGCGAGCCTCGCAACGCGCGCTTGTCCTGCGGTCCGGCCGAGCCCACCCCGCGCTTCACTCATCAAGGATCTTCTCCATCGCCCTGAGAAACGCGTCGGTCTCCTCCGGGAGTCCCGCGGTGACGCGGAGGCACCCGCGCAGCGTCGGATTGGACGAGTAGTTGCGTACGAGCACCTCGTGCTCGAGCAGTTTGGTGAATACCGCGTCGGCGTCGTCCACCTGGAAGAGTACGAAATTGGCTCGCGAGGGGAACGTCTTGATGCCCATCGATTGGAGCTCGACCGAGAGGCGATCCCGCTCCGCGATGATCGAGTCCACCATGGACAGGGTCTTCTCGTGGTACTCGAGGGCGAGCTCGCCCACCACCTGCGTCGGAGCCGACAGATGGTAGGGAAGCCGTACCCTGGCGATACCGTCCATCATCGAGGGATCCGCCAGCATGTAGCCGAGCCTCACTCCCGCCAGTCGCCAGGCTTTGCTGAAGGTTTTGACCAACACGAGGTTGCGATACTCGTCGAGCATCGGTCGCACCGATGCTCCCGGGTCGGCGAACTCGCCGTATGCCTCATCGACCACCACGAGCCCAGGGGCAGCCTGCAGCAGTGCCCGCACCGTGGACAGTTGCTCACAGTGGCCGGTTGGGTTGTTGGGCGAGCAGACCATGACGATGTCGGGCTCGTTGCGCTCGATCTCCTCGAGCGCGCTTCCGAGATCAATCAGGTGATCCTCGTCGCGAAACAGATTGCGTATCCGCGTGCCGGTGATGCGCGGGATCAGCGAGTGCAATGAATAGCTCGGTTCGAAAGTGAGCACCGTGCGTTCGGGGCCGCCGTAGGCAAGGAAGAGGTGAAGCAGGACCTCGTTGCTGCCGTTCGCCACCCAAACACCGTCCGCCGACCAGCTAGCGAAGCGAGCGAGGGCCTGAATAAGAGAGCGCGCGTCCTTGTCCGGATACCGGTTCAAAGTCATCTCAGAGAGCCGGCGCGCGAGTTCATCAACGAAGCCCTCCGGCGGAGGATAGGGAGACTCATTGGTGTTCATGCGGTAGCGCGCGGGCCGCTGAGGAGATACGTAGGGCTCGACGTCTGCGAGGTCGGGCCGCGGGCTGAGAGGAGCGCGCGTCACGGGCCCGGTCTTCCTTGATGCAGGAGTCGGGCTTCGACGGCGCGCGCATGTCCCGCCAATCCCTCTGCTTCGCTCAGTGCCTCGACGTGTGGTTGTAGGCGCTCGAGCGCGCTCGGCTCGAAGCCCGAGACGTAGATTCGCTTGATGAAGTCGTTGACTCCCAGACCCGAGGCCCAGCGCGCGGTCCCGCCGCTCGGAAGCACGTGATTCGTGCCACCGACGTAGTCCCCCACCGGCACGGGTGAGTAGTTGCCGACGAACACCGAACCCGCGTTGCGGATGTGATCGAGGGCGTCGAGCGCGCCCGCGAAGCAGAGCTGAAGATGCTCGGGTGCGAAGGCATTGACCGTGTCTAGAGCGTGCTGCCGGTCCCTGACGAGCACCCCGCGCCCACCTTCGATCAAAGCGTTCTCGACGTCGTCGGGTCGCTCGTGAATCAACGCGAGGCGATCGAGCTCCTCGTCGACCGCGGCGACCAGCTCAGGCAGCCAACTGATCAATACGTGTGTACCGTGAGGTCCGTGCTCGGCCTGTGCGATGAGATCGAGCGCCACCGTCGCGGGATCAACCGACTCATCGGCCACCACGGCGAGTTCCGTGGGGCCCGCCTCCGAGTCCGTGCCCACCCACCCGGCGACCGCTCGCTTGGCGAAGGTGACGTAGGGGTTCCCGGGCCCGACGATCTTGTCCACGGGTCGTACCGATGCGGTCCCGTAGGCCATGGCTCCGATCGCCTGAGCGCCGCCGGCCCGGTAGACCTCGTCGATCCCGGCCACCGCGCAGGCCGCCAGCACCGGCTCCGCGATCTCGCCGGTGGGGGTGGGAGGAGAACAGACCGCAATTGCACCGACGCCGGCCACCCGCGCCGGAACCGAGCCCATGATCACGGTTGAGGGATACGCCGCGCGACCGCCCGGGGCGTAGATGCCGACCCGGCTCAGAGGCCTGATGAGCTCGCCAACGAACTCGCCGTCGCGTTGCTCCATCCAGCTCTCCGGCATCCCCGCCTCGCAGGTGGACCGAAGGCGATCCGCCATAACCTGCAACGCCTCGAGCAGCTCGGGACGAACGAGGTTGCGAGACTTGAGGATGTCGTTGGGATCGACCCGGATGTCCTCGGTCTCAAGCGACGCCCCTTCGAACTTCGCCGCATGCTCGACCAGAGCCGCGTCGCCGCGCAGTCGAACGTCTTCGACTATGTCGCGCGCGATCGCTTCGGCCTTGGCGGCCAAACCCACGGTGGTGGGACGTTTGATGTGGACGGGAGTCTGCTGGCCCCGTCCGTCGATCAGCTCGAGCATCTTCAGAGAGTAAAGGAGCAAATCCAGTTGCTCGTCAGGACGGTTCGCTCGTCCAATCGTGGTTGCAGGAACGACACACCGTCGAGCCCATCACCATCGACAGCCGAGTGCTGCCACAACGCGGGCAGGCGTCGAGCTCCTCCGACCATCGGGGGTTGCCGCTCTGGCAATCGGGACAGATCAGGATCTGCCGGCCGGCAACGACGCCGCGGCCCCACGGAGAAGCACCCTTTGCGGGGTCGGTCTGCACGCGTGCACACAGGTAGCACGGCATGGGCTCAGTCGTCGACCCCGCGAGGAAGGACAAGGCCACCGCGCTCGTCGATCGACGTCCCCGGCGCCCATGCCACTTCGAAGCGGTTGCCCTCGGGATCGGCGAAATAGCCCGAGCGCCCACCCCACTGAGCGTCGCCCGGCTCCCTTAGTATCTCGGCCCCCGCGGCGCGCGCCGCCTCGATCGCCTCGTTGACGAGT
Organism: Actinomycetota bacterium; assembly: GCA_050693975.1. Classification (GTDB taxonomy): domain Bacteria; phylum Actinomycetota; class CADDZG01; order CADDZG01; family WHSQ01; genus WHSV01. Next base: position 3,337 of record JBOGWV010000122.1, on the reverse strand, counting down.
GCCGGATCCGCGACGTTGATCGCAAGCGTCACCCCCGACCACTCTCCGGGCTCCCCCCGTGCTCGACTGTCCTCCGCCAACGCCGCGACGGGCAGCAGGGCAAGTACCGCCCCGCCCGTGTGGTAGCCGGTGAACCCGTCCTCCGTCGCCGCCCACTCGGGCCAACCCAGAGCCCCGAAGAAGGCCCTCATGCGCGCCGGATCGCGAACCCCGAGAGTCACCATATTGATGCGGGCGGGAAGGCCGGTCCGATCGGTCGCCCGACCCCGTTCGGATCGCAGCCGTGCATAGGCCACGCTGTCGCGGCGACCTCGCCGGGTGTTGAGGTGGGCGCGGAGCACGCCCTCTTCGAAGAAGCCAAGCTTGTGCGCCACTCGCCGAGAGGCCACGTTGTCGACGTCGGCGAGCAGCGCGATGCGCTCGAGCCCGAGGGAGTCGAAGCCCCACTCGACCAGCAAGGCGGTCGTTCGAGTCGCCACGCCGCGTCCCCGGTCCGGGGCGGCCACCCAGTAACCGACCTCGGCGCTGCGGTTTCCAAGGCTGATGCGCGACAGCCCGGAGCCGCCGAGCAGACGGCCGTCGTCCGAGTCGACGATGGCCCCCGCCGCCATGCGGCCCTCCTTGGCCTCGCGGCGAGCGAGATCGATGAAGGTGCGGGCGTCGTCGTCCGAATACGGGTACGGGATGACGGGGATCCACAACGAGATGTCGGGATCGTCCAACGCCACGGTCATGGCCTCGACGTCGTCGTCGGTCCAGGCGCGCACGGTCACGACGCCGTCGCTCAGGCCCTCGGGGGGGAGTTCCACGGACATCGGCAAAGCGTAGCCGCGTGGGTGCGGGGTTATAAGGAGACGAGCGCTTCGGGCCCGAGCAGCACCTTCAGCTCGGCCGCCAATCCGTTGGACGAGTCAACCCAGAACTCGCTCCCGAGCCGTAGCACGGTGGTGCGCTTTTGTTCTGCGGTCCGTCCGATGTCGCCCCGCGCTTGATTCGTCGCGAGCTCGAGGAACACCTGGGTCGAACCGGGGTGCGAGCTCAACACGTCCTTCAGCTGTCGCACCACTCCGGCGGTGCAGGCACCCACCGACAAGTTGATCACCACCGGCCGGTCCTCGAGGTTGGGCTCGGTCACCTCCATGGCGATGAACTTGACCGAGTCGTCGCGCACGTCGAAATCGACGCGGCCGCGGATCAGCAGAATCGCGTCGGGTCGAATCATCGAGGCGAACTTCTCAGCGGCCTTGGCGAACACCACGACCTCGACCACCGCCCCGGAGACATCCTCGAAATCGAGCAGCACCATGACGGAGCCGTTCTTCGTGACCCGTTTGCGGACCCCGGCGACGAGACCGCCGACGTTCACCATCTCGCCGGCCTTGCGATCCCCCAGCGACGCCAGCGTGCAGTCGGTCATGCGGGACAGAAGACCCTCGACGCCGAGCAGGGGGTGATCGGACACGTATAAGCCCAGAGCCTCTTTCTCGAGCGCGAGGTAGGTCTTCTTGGGAAACTCCGCGATCGATACGGGAGTGTCGGTTACGAACGAAGCGCCGTTTCCGTCGGCCGGGCCGAACAGCGAGTTTTGCCCCGCGTCCTGCTGCTTCCTGGTGGAGATGGTCTCGGCGAGGACTTGCTCGAAGCGCTCAAGCAGGCCCTTGCGGGTGTGCGAGCGTTCGTCGCAGTGCAGTGACTCGAAAGCACCCGCCTTGATCAACGACTCGACCGTCTTCTTGTTGAGGCAGGCGTAGTCGACCTTGCGGCAAAAGTCGTGGAACGAGGTGAAGTCACCCTTGGCCCGGCGCGCCTCGATGATCTTGGTGACGACACCCTCGCCGACGCCTCGCACGGCCGAGAGCCCGAAGCGGATCGAGTCCTTCACCGGAGTGAAATCGAGCTCGGAAGAGTTGACGTCGGGGATCAACACCGGGATGCCGCGCTTGCGTGCCATGTGCAGGTACTTGGGCTTGTCGTCCTTGCGGTCCTTGACCGAGGTGAGCAACGCGGCCATGTACTCGACGGGGTAGTAAGCCTTCAGCCACGCGGTCTGGTAGGCGACGTAGGCGTAGCAGGCGGAGTGTGCCCGGTTGAAGGAGTAGTCGGCGAACGGCTGAATCAGCGCCCACAGGCTCTTGGCCTCGGACTCGGACAGCCCCGTCTTCAGACAACCCTCGATGAACACCGGCTGCTCGGCGGCCATCATCTCGCGGTTCTTCTTGCCGATGGCTTTTCTAACCACGTCCGCTCGGCCCGGCGTGTACCCGGCCAGCCTCTGCAGCATCAGCACGATCTGCTCCTGATAGACCAGGATCCCGTAGGTCTCCTCGGTGATGTCCTCGAGCGTTTCGTGGAGGTAGGTGATCTTGGAGGAGTCGTTCTTGCGCTCGATGTAGGCCGGGATCTGCTCCATCGGGCCCGGGCGGTAGAGCGCGATCAGAGCCATGATCTGCTCGAAGCGGTCGGGCTTCAGCTGCACGAGCAACCGGCGCATGCCGTCGGATTCGAGCTGGAAGACTCCGTCGCTGTCGCCTTTGCACAGCATCTTGTAGACCTTGGGATCGGCAAGGTTGAGCGTGTCCACGTCGACGTCGACGCCGGAGTTGGCCTTGATCGACTCCTGGGTCAGCTGGATGACCGTGAGGTTACGCAGTCCCAGGAAGTCCATCTTGAGGAGCCCGAGCTCCTCGATCAGCCGCATGTCGTACTGGGTGACGATCTCGCCGTGGTCGCCGCGCTTGAGCGGGATGTGCTCGATCAGAGGGTTGGGCCCAATCACGACACCGGCCGCATGGATGCCGGCCGACCGTTTCAAGTTCTCGACCTTGAGGGCAGTGTCGATGATCTCCTTGGTCGCCCCGCCCTCGGCGTAGAAGTTCCGGAGTTCGGGCGCGTTGTCGAGCGCGTGGGCGAGACCCGAGTCGCGTCCCATGATCAGCGGTGGGTACACCTTGCAGAGCTTGTCGCCTTCGGCGTAGGGGTGGCCGAGGACTCGTGCCGCGTCGCGGATCGCCTGCTTTCCCTTGATCGTGCCGTAGGTGACGATCTGCGCGACATGGTCGCTGCCGTAGCGGTCCTGGACGTAGCGCACCACGTCGCCGCGCCTGCGGTCGTCGAAGTCGATGTCGATGTCCGGCATCGCCTTGCGCTCGGGGTTGAGGAAGCGCTCGAACATGAGGTTGTAGCGCAGGGGGTCGAGCTCGGTGATGCCGATCGTGTAGCTCACGATCGAGCCGGCCGCGCTGCCGCGCCCCGGCCCCACCCGGATGCCGTTGCGCTTGGCCCAGTTGACGAAGTCCTGCACGACGAGGAAGTAGCCGGCGAAGCCCATCTTGGTGAT
>JBOGWV010000121.1:0-3446 GCA_050693975.1 Actinomycetota bacterium | reverse complement strand
GTCTTGGTCAAGATGCGGGCAAGCGGCAGGTACGCCTCGAGCTTTCCGGTCGACGTGTCCTCCTTGGCTCCGTACTTGTTGAAGAGGTAGTCGAAGAAGAGGAACGCCTGACCGTAGTCGCCGAGCGTGCTCGACCAGTCGATCAGCGACTGATCGGGGTCGGACTCGAAATCGGAGATGTGACCGTCGACCACGTCTCCGAAATCGTTGACGATGGCCGCGACGTCGGCCATGCCCTCGTTGACCCAGGTCTCTTCGTTGTAGTCGTTGCTGAATTGGATCATGTGGAAAAACTCGTGCGCGAGCACTCCGTTGTAGGTCGCGTCGCCCGTGTCCAGCAGCAGCGAGTTCATGAAGAACATCTCGGCCTCGTTGCTGAACGGAGACTCGTGTTCGCCGTTGCCGTTGGGGTACTCGTGCTCGGAGCTGAAGTAACCCGCAATGAAGCTGAGGCTGGTGCCACCCGCGTCGATCGGGAAGTTCAGGATGTGCACACGCGGATCGCAGTCCGCATCGCGCCAATCCTTAGGAAGACCGGGAGCGAGGTTGACCGCGTCGTAGGCGGGGTTGGGCTCCTTGCCGAAATACCGGCGGTCGACGCCGTAGATCCCGTCCCAACTCTTGCCCGCTCTGTCGGCCTCGCTCTTGGTGACGAAGCCTCCTTCCGGGAGGTCCGCTTCGACGCCGAGGTAGAACTCCTTCTGAACCCAGATGTAGCCGTGCTTGGACTTCGAGGCGAGCACCGCGTCGATCTGGGTGTTGCCTGCCTGCTGCTGGCTCACCCAGAACTTGCGCTCGTCGCCAACTTTGTAGGTCTTCTCTGGTTTGCAGCCCTCACGACCGTAGCGGGCGTTTACGCCCTGGGCGGTCGTCGCGGGCCGCTCGCCCAGTTGCTCCTGGCGCCCGACGAACTCCTCGGCTTGCCCGACCGCGGGATAGCCGAGGTGACCGAGCAAGTGGCCGTCGAGGCTCGCCGCACCTTGCTGAGGGCCGCGTGCGGGCGCGGCCACGCTCGTGGCGGCGAAGGCGGTGGCGGTTAGCCCCAAAGCGACCAGGCCGGCAAGGATGCGTTTCATCTGTGGTGTTCCCCTCTCCTGTGGCGGCGCTGCCGGGCCCGGCGGCCCGAAGGAGACGGTTCTCCCCGCGCTTGGAAAAACCTGCATGCGGTGTCGGGTTGAGGGGAATAGGTGTCCGAAGGAAGGAGTCCGGGCACCACGAAGCCCCGGGCGGGAAGGTAACCCCGGGGCTTCAAGAGGTACTGCTGGCCTGCTGCTTTTTCTGTCCTGCCTCCCACTTCGCTAAACCTGGGACGTTGGAGTTTTTCGAGCCTGCAGCCGGGGGAGCCCAATGGCGGCTATTCTCCCGTCGGCGTTCATATGGCGTTCACCTTCGCTTTAGGAGAGCTAGCAAATGCGTCTACGTATCGTGCCGGCCCAGGGCTCGTTCTTCGAGCTCTTCGAGGACATGGCCAACAAGGTTCAGCAAGGAGCCGCCGCCCTTCTGGATCTGCTCAAGGACTACAGCGACGTCGACCGCAAGACGGGGCGGATCCTCGACATGGAGCACGAGGGTGACGAGATCACTCACGAGATCATCCGGCGGCTCAATACGACCTTCGTTACGCCGTTCGATCGCGAGGACATCCATCTGCTCGCCTCGAGCCTCGATGACGTGCTCGACCACATCGAGGCCGCCGCGGAGTATCTGCAGTTGCACAAGATCGAGCAGCCACTGCCGGGAATGATCTCGCTTGCGGAGACGCTCGGGGAGGCCGCCGACAAGACCGCCAGCTCGATGCCTCGCCTTCGCAAAATGAAGAACCTCGAGGAGTACTGGGTCGAGATCAACCGTTTGGAGAACGAGGGCGATCGCTCTTATCGCCGCACGATCGCGCACCTGTTCTCGGGGGACCACCGCGCAATGGACGTGCTCAAGTTCAAGGACATTATCGAGTCGATCGAGCAAGCGATTGATCGTCTGGAGGATGTCGCAAACACCGTCGAGACGATCGTGCTCAAGCAGAGTTAATGGATCAGTTCGCCGGCCTCTCCCTTGAAGCTTGGGTGATCATCGCAGTTGCCTTGGCTTTCGACTTCGTCAACGGCTTCCACGATGCCGCGAACTCAATCGCAACCGCTGTAGCGACCCGCGTTCTGTCGCCTCGCTACGCGGTCGCGTGGGCCGCGTTCTGGAACTTCGTCGCCTTCCTGGTGTTCTCGACCGCCGTGGCCGAGACGATCGGTACCGGCACCATCAACATTCAAGAGGTCGCGAGTCTCGAGGTCATTCTGGCGGCCTTGATCGGCGCGATCTTCTTCGACCTGCTGACCTGGTACTACGGGCTGCCGGCGTCGTCCTCGCATGCACTCGTCGGCGGACTTGCCGGCGCCGCAATCGCAGCCGAAGGGTTCGACGCACTCGTCTACTCGGGCATCTGGAAGATCGTTGCCTTCATCTTCATCTCACCGCTGCTGGGAATGCTGTTCGGCGTCATCTTGATGAACGTCGTCATGTTCGTGACCCAGGGGTTGATGAGTCGAGGCTGGGCGACTCTGCGCGGCGCCAATTGGGCATTCCGCAAGCTGCAGCTGGTGTCGGCGGCCGCGTACTCGTTGGGCCATGGCGCCAACGATGCCCAGAAGACGATGGGCATCATTGCAGCGGTCATTCTCATTGACCAGAGCGCGCCGGTAGCCGACTTCGAGGTATCACTTCCGATCGTGCTCTCGGCACATACCGCCATTGCGCTCGGAACGCTCATGGGTGGGTGGCGCATCGTGCACACACTTGGGTCGAAGATCACCAAGCTTCACCCCATCGGAGGATTCTCGGCCGAGTCGGGAGCTGCGATCACGCTGTTCGGGACGGCCGCGCTCGGCATCCCCGTTTCGACCACCCATACGATCACCGGCGCGGTCGTTGGGGTCGGTGCGACCAACCGCTTTTCCGCAGTGCGATGGGGGTTGACTGGACGAGTGGTGTGGGCCTGGGTTCTGACGATTCCGTGCGCGGCGGCGACCGCCGCGCTGGCCTACGGGGCTCTCGAATTGGTCGGACCCGAGATCTTCATCCCGCTCGGCATCGTCGGGGCTGCCTCGTGGCTCACCCTGTTCCTGCGCCATAAGCGTAAGCAGGTGCAGGAGCCGGTCTTTGCGCCCCCGTGATGGCCAGGTTTACGCTTAACCGATGAACGGATCCAACGAACTCAAGGAACTGAGGCTCCGCGCACGCGAGGATCGCAAGCTCTTTCAGAAGGCGGCCGACGCGCTGGCCGAGATCGATCGCAACCAGGGGCTCGACGATCATCATGCCGATGTGCTGGCCGCGCTCCGCATTCGGGTCGAGGGAAAGAAGCGAGCCTCGCTCGACGAGCTGATTAGCGCGACCGGCGAAATCGCAGGCAAGCGCGATCTGGGCGACGTGCTCGGCTCCTCGGGTCCCAAGAG
>JBOGWV010000120.1:0-6652 GCA_050693975.1 Actinomycetota bacterium | reverse complement strand
CGTTCAGCGACGAGAGCCTGCTCGAGATCGCGGCCGACAAGTCCTACCGCTTTCCCGAGGCCTACAGGGACGTCGTCGACAAACGCGAGAGGGCAAGGGCGCGCGCCCGGGAGATCGTTGCGAGCAGGAGCGCGTCGTGACGAGCGAGTCGCTGACCTCGCTTCTCCTGGCCTACGCCGACGACGAGCTGGTGCTCGGACACAGGCATTCCGAGTGGACCGGGTTTGCGCCCCACATCGAGGAGGACGTCGCGTTCAGCTCGATTGCGCAGGACGAGATCGGCCACGCCGCCAACTACTACCTGCTGCTTGCGCGGCTCACCGACGACAGTGCCGATCACATCGCACTGGGGCGGGGCGTGGGTGAGTACACGCACGCGATCCTTTGCGAGCGTCCCAACGGCGACTGGGCATACACCCTGGCGCGCCACTGGCTCTACGACACCGCGGACGACATCAGGCTTCAAGCACTCGAAGGCAGCGCGCATCCCGAGCTCGCGCAACTCGCCACCAAGATGCGGCGAGAGGAGCGTTACCACCTCATCCATGCGGACATGTGGATGAAGCGCGTCGCACACGGTCCCGTCGAGGGACGCACCAAGCTCGAGGCCGGTCTGGCGATTGCCTTCGTCGAAGCGGCTGGTTTGTTCGAGCCCATCGAGCTCGAAGACTCCGCCGTCGACGAGGGATGGCTCGCGATTCCGTCCGGCGAGATGAGGGCGACGTTCGTCGAACGCGCGGGCTCCGTGCTCGACGACCTGGGGCTTCCCATCGAGGTCCGCAGGGGACTCGACGACGAGGCCGAGTTCGTGGCCTCCTCGTCGGGCGATCTGATCGAGTCGGCCTCGGGCGCCGTAGCAACCAAGCAAAGGGCGTCCGGAGTGGGCGGCCGGCGCGGCACGCACACCGAGGACTTCGAGCAGCTATGGGGCGAGATGACCAAGACCTACCGCACCGACCCAGAGGCGAGCTGGTGATGGACGCGTCGGCGACGATCGAGCTTTCGGTTTGGGAGGCGCTGGCCGGCGTCCCCGACCCGGAGATCCCGGCGGTTTCGGTCGTGGACATGGGAATGATCGAGCGCGTCGAGGTCGACGGGGGGTCCGTCCGCGTGACCGTCCTTCCGACCTTCACCGGATGTCCGGCGATCGCGGTTATCAAGGAGGACGTTGCGGCGGCGGTCGCAAGAGTCGGTGAGGTCGGCGCGGTCGAGGTGACCACGACCTTCGATCCCCCGTGGACCACCGAGCGCATCTCCGAACAAGGGCGGGTCAAACTCAAGGAGTTCGGCCTCGCGCCGCCCACCGGCGAGGGTCCGGTGCTGATCACCGAGATCGGATTACCGGTAAGGGCGGAGTGCCCCTTCTGCGGCGGCGTCAACACGCACAACGAGAACCCCTTTGGCCCGACTCCGTGTCGCGCGCTCTACTACTGTGACGACTGCAGACAGCCCTTCGAGCAATTCAAGCCGGTCTGAGGGAGGACGGTGTGGCGTATGGCCTCCGGCCAAGGTGGGAATCGGGATTCATTTCGAGGCTGGTCGGCCGAGGCCCTGGAGTTCTTCGAGGGACTCGAGGCCGACAACTCCAAGACCTACTGGCAGCGGCATAAGGACGCCTACGAGAGTTTGGTTCGGGCACCGATGGAAGCGTTGCTTGAGGAGCTCGCGCCAGAGTGGGGCGAGGGGAAGATCTTTCGCCCCTACCGGGACGTTCGATTCAGCCCCGATAAGTCGCCCTACAAGACGAACATCGCGGCGACCGTCGGTGACGGCTACGTTCAGCTCAGAGCCGCGGGGCTGGGGACGGGAAGTGGAATGTGGCACATGGCTCCGGATCAGCTCGAGCGCTACCGGGCGGCGGTTGGTGAGGAGCGGTCCGGAGTCGAGCTCGTTGGCCTGGCGACGAAGGCGAGGGCGGCCGGACTCGAGGTAACCGGCCATGGGGTCCTGAAGACGGCCCCCCGCGGCTACCCCAGGGATCATCCGCGCATCGAGTTCCTGCGCTACAAGGGTCTCGTCGCATGGCGGGAGTGGGCGCCGGGAGCATGGCTTGGAACGCGGCGAGCCAAGGACCGCGTGGTCGACTTCCTCCGGCTCTCCAAGCCGATCAGCGATTGGTTGGGGGCTCACGTCGGGCCCTCCGACCTCCCCGAGCAACAACGTCGATAGAAGGACCTGCTAGTCGACGAGCGCGAGCTCGGGGCGATCGGCGATCAAACTCAGGAGCGTGTCGACCACGCGCGGGTCGAACTCAGTGCCGCTGGCCTCGATAAGCCTCCGGCTCGCCTCCTCGGTGCTCATCCTCGAGCGGTAGGGGCGATCGCTCGTCATCGCGTGAAACGCGTCGACGACCAGAATGATGCGGGCCTCCAGGGGGATGTCCTCGCCCCTCTTCCCGTCTGGGTAGCCGTTGCCGTCCCAATGCTCGTGGCAGGCGCGCACGATCGGGCGGACGTCGGCGAGGAACTCGATGGGAGCCAGGATCCTCTCGCCGAGCTCTGGATGAGTTCGGATGATCGCCCACTCCTCGTCGTCGAGCGGGCCCTCTTTCAGGAGGATGCCCGTGGGGATGCCGATCTTTCCGATGTCGTGGAACAGGGCGCCCAACTCGAGGTTCTTCATGGTGGCCGCGTCGAGGCGCAGTTCGTGCCCCACCTCGAGAGCCATGTCCGTGATCCAGCGCGCGTGCGAAGAGGTGTACTCGTCCTTGGCCTCGAGCGCGTTGGCCAGCGCCTCGACGGTCGATATGAAGGTGCCTTCGAGGCTCAAGAACATCGCCGCGTTGTTGATTGCCAGCTGTGCCTGGTGAGCGATGCCCGCCAGCAGTTTCATCTTGCGCTCGGAGAACTGGTAGTCACCCAACGCCGGAGCGCCGACGACAATCGCACCGAAGCGGTTGCCGTCCAGTCGCAGCGGGGCGACGGCCAGGTTTCCTCGGAGCAGTCCGGCGGGCAAGCCGAGTCGCTCACTGAGCATCTGGTCGGTAAGCGTGAAGGGCTCGGCCGGTGCAAGTAGCGAACGAACATCCGCGTCCGGAAACCGCGAGGAGCTGAGGTCCGCAAGGAGCTTGCCCTCGTAACCAAACTGAGCCTCGGCGACGAGATCTCCCGTATCGGTCTCCGAGAGCCAGACGCTGGTGCGGGGGGAACCGAGGATTTGCGCAGACGACTCGACCGTGCGGGTCAAGATCTCGTCGACGTCCTGGGCCGCCGCCAGCTCTCTGCTGAAGTCGAGCAGAGAGTTGGCGATGTCTGCGCTTTCTTTCTGGTCCCTGTAGAGAATCGATTTCTGAATCGCGGTCGATGCTTGAAAGCCGATTCCCGCAAGCAGGCGAAGACGGTCCTCGGGCCAGTGCGCCGCACCGGGGCGAGAATGTCGGACGACAATCCATCCGTTCAGCCCATGAAGCGGGCCGATAGCCAGTGCACGGCTCGACACTCCAAAGGGGGCAGCCAAGAAGTGCTCGGATCGCTCGGTGGTCAGCACGAACGGGCCGCGCTTGCCTTCGAGGAGCCTTTGTCCGTCGGAGCGAGAAACACGTTCCCTGACGACCGGCTCGGCAGTCGGGTCTCCGATGTAGCCGCAGTGGGCGATGCACGCGAAATCACCGGTGCGCTCATCCTCCAGCCACAGCGATGCCTGATGTGAGTCCATGACACGTGCCGCCACGCGCACCGATTCGTTGGCGACCGCGTACTCCGATGGGGCCATCGATGTCGAGTCGGCAAATTCGAGCATGGCCTTGGCGTGCTCCGCTTCTCGCCGCTGGTTCTCATAGAGGCGAGCGTTCTCCAGTGCCACCGCGGCATGACCCGCGAGGACCTCGAGCAGCCTGACGTCGTCCTCGTCGAACTGCGCCACTCCGAGCTTGGAGATGATCACCGCGCCGATGACTCGGGTTCCGTAGTTGAGTGGTACGGCGACGAGCGACTCCTCGATCTCGGTCGTCCCCGGAACCTGAACCCCCCACTCGCAGTGCAGAGCGTTGGGCACGAGGAGCGATCGACCGGTCTGGGCCACCCTGCCGGTAACGCCCTCACCGATCTTTACCTTCCACGTCTCGACGTCCTCACGCGAGCTGAGCACCTCGCCCCTGAAGGCAATCGGGACTAGGTCCTGGTCATCGGCCAAGTAGACACGGCAGGAGTGGTAATCGATAAGCGTGCGGAGCTCGGTGGCAATCGTGTCTCCGATCTGCTTGACGTCGTTGAGACGATTCAGCTTGCCGGACAGGCTCTGCAACATCTTGAGGTGAGCGATCGAACGCACGTCGCGCCCCTTGTGATGCTCGCCGGTTCTCTCGCTCGCGCTCGCGCCCTCCTCGAAGAGAACCGTTCGATCCTTCCCCTGAGACTTGGCCGTCATCATCGCCACGTCGGCGCAAGCAACCAGCTCTCTCGGGTTTGCGGCGTGATCAGGTCCTTGGGCGATGCCGATCGATACGGTGATCTTGCCGGCCGGATCGAAGCTCATTTCCTCGAGCCGCTTGTGAATCCGAGCTGCGAGGCCCAGCGCGTCGCCCGCATCGCAAGACGACATGATGACCGCGAACTCCTCGCCGCCCAACCGGCAAACGACGTCGGAAACGCGTACCAAGGACTTGAGCACGTCGGCGATCGCCACGAGCACCGCATCTCCCGTTGCGTGGCCGAAGACATCGTTGACCTTCTTGAAGTCGTCGATGTCGGCGACGAGCAACGCGCAGGTGTCGTGACTCCGACTCGCGCGGTTCAGCTCTGAGCGCAATCGCTCGTGAAAGTGGCGGTGGTTGTACAGGTTGGTCAGCGAATCCGTCTGAGCTGCGAACTCAAGCTCGGCTCGGTGATGAGCGTTCTCGATCGCCAGGGCTGCCGCGTCGGCGAATCGCTTGGCGATCTCGAACTCTTCCTCGCTGAAGATGACATCCTCGCCCTGCCGGTAGATGTTCAACGCACCCTTTATGGAACCCTTGGTGATCAGCGGGATGCTAAGTAGCGACTCGGCATCATCCGGCGTTCCGGGAATCACCTGGGTGCGGGGGTCGAGATGAGCGTGGTTCGCCAGAACCGCCTCTTGACGCTCGACGGCCCAGCCGGTGATCCCGCGCCCGAACGGAGCTCTGTCCTGCATGATCTCGTCGGCGTACTGATCGCGTGCCAGGACGGGAACCAGAACGCGCTGAGCCTCGTCGGCCTCGTAGATGATCAGCGTGTCGTACTCGAGGAGGTCCATGAGCGTGTCCGCGATACGCTCGAGCAACGTTGCCAGGCTCTGCTCCGAGAGCACATGGTGGAACACCTCTGCCAGACGACGATAGGAATCCAGGCGCGCCTCGAGTTCGTCCGTACGCCCTGCAATCGTCGAATCCAGCACAGAGTCCTCCCGGCCTCTAACACCACCCGCGCTACCGCCAGCTATCAGGTAGTTCATCGGTCCGCCGAAGGTGCCTCTTGAACCTCAGGTCTGCACAGTCGCCCCAGGTCACCAAGCGGGCTTGGGGCGATTTGACCTAGTCTTGAGCCATGCCGATCCAGGTGACCGAAGAGGCGGTAGAGGTGCTGAAACGCTCCCTCGAGCTGGGCGGAGTAGACCGGGACAGCGGCGGCGTCCGCCTGCGCGCCGCCCACGGGCTCGGTGGAGGGCTCGACGTCCAGATCGAACTCGCCGATGGACCCCTCGACGGGGAGACCACCATCGCCACCGACGGCATCAGGCTGTTCATCGATCCCGGCCTGACCGAGGCGATTCCCGATGCCGTGGTCGCCGTCGAGCCCCAGCACGACATGGTCGTCGTCCGCCCCGCCGATTAGCGGCACGGCGATGGTGAGGCGGCGAGTGCTGGTGTCGGGGCGCGTGCAGGGCGTGTTCTTCAGAGATTCGTGCAGGCGGGAGGCCCAACACCACGCGGTGTCGGGTTCGGCGGACAACCTTCCGGACGGGCGGGTCGAGGTCATCTTGGAGGGCGGCGCCCCTGCGGTCGAGGCCATGATCGAGTGGTGCCGCACCGGCCCCCGGCACGCCGACGTGGACGAAGTCCAGGTGATCGAGGAAACTCCCGAGGGCCTTCATGGCTTCAGAACCGGCTGAGCGAACCCCAAACCGGCGGCGAAGAGGGGAATCCGGGGTGGTGGGCTTGGCAGGGCCCGCTCGAGTGGGGTGCGGTCCATCTCTGACCACCAGAGGGGGGCCATGCACCCGTTCCAGGGGCAGAAAAGCCAACCGAAACGTTCTGGGACCCTCAGGGGTGTGTCTATCGACACCTCAGGGTCCAAGAACATCAAATCAGCCCTTCGCGAGGATTCGGTGCGCCGCCCACTCGTCCCTTGACTGCCTTTGGCTTACGGCTTCAGGTTGACCCACACGGACTTGGTCTGCGTGTAGCCCTCCATGGAGTGCTTGCCGAGCTCGCGTCCGAAGCCGGACTGCTTGTAGCCGCCGAAGCTGACGCCGGGATCGTAGAGCCCCGCAGTGTTGACCCAGACGGTTCCGGCCTTGATTCCCCGGGCCACGCGGTGGGCCTTCGACAGGTTGCTCGTCCAAACCGCAGAAGCCAGCCCGTACATGGTGTCGTTGGCCACCGCTATGGCCTCGTCGACATCCTCGACCTCGATCACGGCCGCGACCGGCCCGAAGATCTCTTCCTGGGCGATGCGCATGTCGTTGCGGACTCCGG
>JBOGWV010000119.1:0-17838 GCA_050693975.1 Actinomycetota bacterium | reverse complement strand
CGACGATCCCGGCGAGAAGATGAGCAAGTCCTCGACCAGGCCCGGCTCGTTCATCTCGGTGTCCGATCCGCCCGAGGTGGTCGCCAGGAAGATCCGCTCGGCCGTGACCGACTCGGGCCGGGAGGTGACCGTGGGCGAGGACAAGCCCGCCCTGACCAACCTCCTGACGATCTACTCGATCCTCGAGGGCACTCCCGTCCAAGAGCTCGTCGAGCGTTTCGCCGGCGCCGGTTACGCCCCCTTCAAGCAGGGTTTGGCCGAGTGCGTGGTGGAGCACCTGCGCCCCATCAGGGATCGCTACCTGGAGCTCGAGGACGACCCCGCCGAGCTGGACCGTCTGCTGGGGCACGGCGCCAAGCGGGCCGCCGACGTTGCCGAGGCGACGATGGTCGAGGTGCGCCGGCGAGCGGGTCTCGGTCCGCGCCCCTGATCCAGCGCCCTCAAAAAGCGGTATGCACCGGGTCTCCGGCTATAGGGTGACACCGGGTGCGGGCGCCGGAGGGCGTAGGGCCGACGCGGCGCTTCAGGTTGAACGATAAGTAGATTTGTCGACAAATAGCCTTGTCTAGTTCTCTGGAGAGCGACTACGTGGCGTACGAGGTCAAGCTGGAGGTGTTCGAGGGTCCTATCGACCTTCTGTTGCACCTGATCACACGCCAGCGGGTCGACATCTACGAGGTTTCGATATCCACGATCACCGAGGAGTACCTCCGTGCGGTGGCCCAAATCGAGGACGCCGATCTGGAGTCGGCCACGGGTTTCCTCGTGGTGGCCGCGACACTGCTCGAGTTGAAGTCGGCGCGGCTGCTGCCGTCCCGGCACCTCGAGGACGGTGACGGCTCGCTCCTCGAGGAGCGGGACCTGCTTCTCGCCAGGCTGGTCGAGTTGTCGACCTTCAGGGAGGCGGGGGCGTGGCTCGCGGTCGGACTGGAGCAGGGCTCAGCCTACTTCGGACGAAGCGCGGGGCTGGAAGCACAGTTCGTCGGCCTGGCTCCGGATCTCCTGGACGGGGTTGCTGCGGCCGACGTCGCCAGGGCCGCGGCACTGGCCCTCGCGCCCAAGCCTGAAGGTGTGCTTGACACTTCACACGTCACCCCCATCACCGCTTCGGTCAAGGACGCCATCTCAGACGTTGCGGCCCTGCTTCAGATCGGGGGGCCGGTGGCGTTCACCGATCTGTGCAGGGGGACTCCCGACCGCATTCACGTGGTGGTGCGCTTCCTCGCCCTACTCGAGCTATTCAAGGCGGGGGCGATCGAGCTGTCTCAGGAGGATCGCTTCGGAGAGATCCGCGCCCTGTGGACGAGCGAGGTCGCGGCCGAGGAAGTGGCCGCCGAAGCCGAGGAATACACCATCGATCTGCAAGGAGAATCATCGTGATCACCCCCGAACGCAAAGTCATCGAAGCCATCCTGCTGCTTGCCGACGAGCCCGTCCCCGCACGGATCATCGGCGAGGTCCTCGAGCGACCTAGAGTCGAGATCGAGGGTTTGCTCTCAGAGCTGGCCAACGACTACGAAAACGACGACCGGGGCTTCATCCTGAGGGAGACCGCCGGCGGCTGGCGCCTATACACGAGCCCCGAGTGCGCACCCTGGTTAGAGCGCTTCGTGCTGCGCCATTCTCACTCGCGGCTCACGGGGGCCGCACTCGAGGTCCTGGCGGTGATCGCCTACAAGGGGCCGCGGTCGCGTACCCAGATCACGGAGATCAGGGGGGTCGACTCGGACGGGGTGGTCAGAACCCTGCTGCAGCGCGGCCTGATCCGCGAGGCGGGCCACGACGACACCCCCGGCACGCCGGCCCTGTTCGTAGTCAGCGACGACTTCCTCGAACGAATGGGCCTACGCTCCGTGGACGAGCTTCCCCCGCTGGTCGAGTTCATGCCCCGCGCCGAAGAGGTCGAGGCCATGGAGGCGAGGCTGTCGCCCAACGCATGAGCCCCGAGGGCGAGCGGATCCAGAAGGTCCTGGCCCGCGCCGGCGTGGCCTCGCGGCGAGCGGTCGAGGAGATGATCGTGCGCGGCCGGATCCGCGTCAACGGGGGAAGGGTCGAGTTGGGCATGCGCATCGACCCCTCTAAGGATGTAGTTGAGATTGATGGTTCTCGGGTTCCGCTCGAGGCCGACCTCGCCTACTACCTCGTCAACAAGCCCGTGGGCGTGGTCACCACCGCCAGCGACGAGCAGAACCGGGAGACCGTGCTGGATCTGATCGACGTCGATACCCGCGTCTACCCGGTGGGGCGACTGGACATCGAAAGCGAGGGCGCGGTGCTGCTCACCAACGACGGGGAGCTGGCGCTGAGGCTCACGCACCCCCGTTACGGCGTCGGCAAGACCTATTTGGTGGAGGTGGGGGGCGGAGTCAAAGAGAGGACCGTGCGGGGACTCGCCAGGGGAGTGGAGCTCTCCGACGGGGTGACCGCCCCGGCTCAGGTGCGCCTAGTGGAGCGGAGCCCCAGCGGGACCCTCATCGAGATTACGCTCGAGGAGGGAAGAAACCGCCAGGTCAGGCGCATGTTCGAGGCCGTGGGGCATCCGGTTCAGCGCCTGGTTAGGACCGCGATCGGCCCGCTTATGCTGGGGCGGCTCAAACCGGGGACCTATCGCAAGCTGAGGCTCGAAGAGATCAGAAGCCTGTACAGGGCAGCCGGTCTATAGACATGAAGATTTGTTGACAAGTGGCGATGTGGCTCAGGCGATCTCGACGTGTCCGGGCGCCTGAGCAGGTAGTTCATGCCCCTGGCGGGAAATGAGCTCGGTCGACTCGCCTCCTTGTAGACAAATTGACTTAGGCACTAGGAGATAAGTTGTCGGAGCAGAGACTGAGGGCCCTGAGGGGAGCCATCACGGTCGGTGACAACGAAGCCGACTCGATAATCGCGGGCACCGCCGAGCTCCTCGAGGAGATGCTGAATCGCAACGAGGTCGCCTCCCAAGATCTCGTGAGCGTCATCTTCACCACCACGAGGGACCTGACCGCCGAGTTTCCCGCCGCGGCCGCTCGCAAGTTGGGCATCTCGGAGGTCCCTTTGCTCTGCGCCCAGGAGATCGACGTCCCCGGCTCGGTTCCCCGATGCATTCGGGTCCTTATGCACGTTTACACGAGCAGGGATCACGACGGGATGCAGCACGTGTACCTGGGAGACGCCAAACAGCTCCGCACGGATCTGCCGGGCTAGGTCTAAAGATGGAGTTTAGGTTGACTGATAGCGATAGAGCCGCAGAATGAGGGGCGGTGTCACGAAGGTTGGGATCGTCGGGCTAGGCCTGATCGGCGGATCCATCGGTCTCGGCCTGCGAGAACTAGAGGGCCCGCGCCGCGTGGTCGGCTTCGACGTGGATAGGAGCTCGGTCCTGGGCGCCCTCGAGCGGGGAGCCATCGATGAGGGCTCGGATTCGCCGGAGGACACCGCTAGAGAAGCCGACCTGGTAGTGGTCTCGACTCCCGTGGACCTGGTTCCCGGCGTGTTCGAACGCCTGGCTCCTTATGTGAAGGGCGCGACGGTCGTCACCGACGCGGGCAGCGCCAAGATGGAGGTGGTCACCGCCGGCGAGCGTTGCTTCGGCGAGCGCTTCGTCGGAGGTCACCCGATGACCGGCTCCGAACGACACGGCATCGATGCCGCCGACCCCCGGCTGTTCGACGATGCCTGGTGGATACTCACGCCCACTCCCAAGACCTCATCCGAGAGCTACGCCCGCGTAGCGAGGGTGGCCACGGAGCTCGGCGCCAGGCCGGTCGCTCTCGACCCCGAGTCGCACGACGCTCTCGTCGCGCGCCTAAGCCATCTTCCTCAACTCACCGCCAGCGCGCTGGTGGAGGTTGCCATCACCGCGGGGGACAGGAAGGCTCTACTGGGCCTGGCGGCGGGAGGTTTCAGAGACGTCACCCGAATCGCGGCCAGCAACCCGGACCTGTGGGTGGCGATACTTCGCTCCAACCGTGAAGCCGTGCTCGAGAGTTTGGAGGGCCTGGGCGACAGGCTCGAACGGGTCGCGTCGATGATCTCCGGACAGCACTGGGATGAGCTCAGGCAGTGGCTTGAGCGTTCGCGGCGAGCGCGCTTGGAGCTGTTCGCCAAGCCCGATTATGGGGGCGACCCGGTGGGTCTGAACCTCATGGTTCCCGACCGGCCCGGGGTGCTCGCCGAGGTTACGACCGCGGCCGGAGAGCTGGGCGCGAATATCGAGGACCTCCGCATTGTGCATTCGACCGAGGGCGGACGCGGCCGGCTCGAGCTGGTCGTCAGCGGGCACGACCGGGCGGAGTCCCTGGTGGGGGCGCTGATGGCGCTGGGTTACAGGGTGGAACGTAGAGAACTCGATATATAGAGATGGCTATGAGTAGACAAGTAGACAAGTGGTGATGTCGATGAAGAGACTCATGAGGTCGTTCCCGCCGTCCAGCCCCCTGCGGGGCACCATGGAGGTGCCCGGCGACAAGTCGATGAGCCACCGGGCCCTCATAATCTCGGCGCTGGCGCGCGGCCGTTCCCTGGTCACCAACCTCAACACCGGCAAGGACTGCTTGGCAACGGCCCGGATACTGACCGAGCTGGGCGCAGCCTGCACCCTACATGAAACTGATGCTGAGGTTGAGGTAGAGGGTTGTGGGGTGGGGGGGTTCCATGAGGCCCCCGGGGTACTGGATGCGGAGAATTCGGGGACGACCCTGCGCACCATGGTGGGCGTGTGCGCGGGGATCGAGGGGTTGTCCGTCCTCACCGGCGACGCCAGCCTCAGGACCAGGCCGATGCTTCGGGTGGTCGCGCCCCTTCGCCAGATGGGCGCTCAGATCGACGGGCGCGCCCACGGAGACAGGGCACCGCTCGTGGTCCGGGGTGGCCCCCTCACCGGCGTCGACCTCGAGCTCTCGATCGCCAGCGCGCAGTTGAAGACGGCCGTCCTGTTCGCGGGTCTCGCCGCCGAGGGGCGCACCTCGGTGACCGAACCAGGCCCCAGCAGAGATCACACCGAGAGGATGCTCGCGGCCGCCGGCGCGGAGTTGTCCGTATCCGATTCGACGGTGGTGCTCGAGCCGGGCGTCGACCTCGAGCCGACCCGGTGGGACCTGCCGGGAGACATCTCTTCGGCTGCGTTCCTGCTCGCGGCCGCCACCATCGTTCCCGGGTCGGATCTCACCATCAGCGACGTCGGCCTGAATCCCACGCGCACGGGTGCCATCGAGGTCATGCGGCGGATGGGCGCGGCCATAGAAGTCGATGTCACCGGGGAGCGCGGCGGCGAACCGGTGGGCAGGGTGCGAGCTCGAGCCTCGGATCTACGTGCCACCACGATCGAGGGGGAAGAGGTCCCCGCGCTTATCGACGAACTACCCCTCTTGGCGGTGCTCGCGGCCAACGCGGAAGGCCGCACCGTCATGCGCGACGCCGCGGAGCTGCGCGTCAAGGAATCGGACCGGATCACGGTCATGACGGAGGGTCTCCGCACCCTGGGGGTCGACTGCGAGGCCACCCCCGACGGCATGGTCATCAACGGTCCCGCGGCCCTCGCAGGCGGTACGGTCGAGTCGCGCGGCGATCACCGGACCGCAATGTCGTTTGCCGTCGCAGGCCTGGGCGCGACGGGCTCGGTCAAGGTCGAAGGATGGAGCTGCGTGAACACCTCGTTCCCCGAGTTCCTCGACCTCCTGGGGCTCGCGCAGGGACGCTACGCATGAGGGCGCGTCGCAGCGCGAGTCGCGCGTGACCGTCGTGGCAATCGACGGCCCCGCCGGCGCGGGGAAGAGCACTGCGGCGCGCGCCGTTGCCCGGGCTCTGGGCTTCGACTACCTCGACACGGGGGCCATGTACAGGGCGGTGGCGCTTGCCGCCCTCGAGCGGAACCTCCCACCCGATGACCCCGACGTCCTGGGGTCTCTTGCCGACTCGATCCAGATCGAGCTTCGCGGCGAGCAGGTCATGCTCGACGGTCGCGACGTGTCGGTCGCCATTCGCAAGGACCCGGTCACCGCGATCGTCTCTAGGGTTGCGGCCGTGCCCGGGGTCCGGCGGGCAATGGCGGTCAGGCAGAGGCACATCGCCGAATCCTCGGATGTCGTCATGGAGGGCCGCGACATCGGGACTGCAGTGGCGCCCGACGCGGAGGTCAAGATCTTCCTGACCGCGTCGATTCGCGAGCGGGCCGAGAGGCGCGCGGGGCAGTCGGGGAGGGCGGCCGACGAAGGGGTGATCGAGGACCTGGTCCGCTCCATCGAGGAGCGAGATCAGGCCGATACCTCGCGCTCCGATTCACCACTGGTCAGGGCCGACGACGCCGTGTTGATCGACTCCACCTCGAAGGGCGTCGAGGAGGTTGTCGAGGAGATCGCTCGGGCGGTCAGACGGGTGCTCGATGAGCGCTGACCCTTCGATGGGCGTGCCCGTCGTCGCGATCGTGGGACGGCCGAACGTCGGGAAGTCGTCGCTCGTAAACCGAATCCTGGGCCGGCGCGAGGCGATAGTTCAGGAGAGGCCGGGGGTGACCCGCGACCGGAAGCACTTCGTCGCCGATTGGAACGGGCGAGAGTTCGAGATCGTGGACACCGGTGGACTCGAGCCCGGCGTCGATGGGCTCGACGCGCGCGTCGCCGAGCAGGCTCAGGTAGCGATCGAGGCCGCCGACGCGATCGTGCTGGTGGTCGACGCCCAGGCGGGGCCGAACTCCGACGATCTGTCCGTGGCCGACCTTCTTCGTAGGTCCGGCAAGCCAGTCGTGGTTGCGGCGAACAAGCTCGACGACCCTGCGGACGAACCGCTCGCAACCGCCTTCTACCGTCTGGGATTGGGTCAGCCGCTGCCCGTGTCGGCCCTTCATGGGCGCGGCTCGGGGGACTTTCTCCAAACCCTGGTTCAGAGCCTGCCCCTGGTTGACCGGCCGACCAACGATGAGTGGGCCGCGGCGGCGATCATCGGGCGTCCCAACGTCGGCAAGTCCTCGATCCTCAACGCGCTGACCGGGGAGCTTCGCTCGATAGTGGACTCCGTTCCCGGCACGACGCGCGATCCGGTGGACTCGCAGGTCGCTTTAGACGATGGCAGGTCGTTGCGCATAGTCGACACGGCCGGAATGAGACGTCAGGTCCAGATCAAGGACCCGCTCGAATACTTCAGCCTGCTCCGCTCTCGGCGCACCTTGACGAGGGTCGATGTCGCTCTGCTGGTGGTGGACATCTCGGAGGGCGTCACCACGCACGATCAACACCTCGCCAAGGAGATCGTCGAACACGGCAGGGCCTGCGTCATCGCGCTCAACAAGTGGGATCTCATTCCGCGCGAGGAAACCGACCGTAAGCGCCTCGAGGATGCCGTCACTCAGAAGCTGCGCTTCCTGCCGTGGGCAACCTACGTTCGAACTTCTGCGCTGACGGGGCGGGGGATCGACAAGCTCGCGCCCCGCCTGGTGGAGGCGACCGAGTCCCACCGTCGGAGGCTCCCTACCGCGGCCGTCAACCGGATCATGCGAGAGGCGCAAGAGAGGAGACCCCACCCGCGCGTCGGTGGCCGGTCCATCCGGATCCTGTACGCGGTGCAGGCGGAGTCGGCGCCGCCCACCGTCGTGGTGTTCACGAACGGCCGGCTGGAGACCGGCTATCAGCGCTTCCTCGAAAACCATCTACGCGAAGTCGAACCTTTTTCCGGGAGCCCGGTCCGCGTCCAAGTTCGCGTTAGGACTAGACGTGAACGGGATACTTAGATATGATGCAACCATCGACTTGGAGTTTAAGGCTTGCGCCAAGCCCTCCAAGCCCTAAGTGTCGGGCGACAAGAGGACTAGTGGAGAAGACGTCAAGTCCTCAAATCGAGAAGTGTGCATGTCGCTCAGTCACCTCATCATCTAAGCTACTAGTCAATTTATCGACTTGTCGATCGTTCGCGGCAAGCTGGCCGGGGCGGGGCGGCGGGTATGATGACCGCCTCGGGACGTGGCGCAGCTTGGTTAGCGCACTGGTCTGGGGGACCAGGGGTCGCCGGTTCGAATCCGGCCGTCCCGACTACACAGAGAGTTTCCACCTTGCAACAGGGAGCCAGTCGACACAGTTGAGCGGGGCTTGACCAGCAACCGGGTTCTCACCGTCCCCAACGTGCTGTCTGGGCTCAGGCTGGCCTCGGTGCCCGTTTTCCTCTACCTCTTCGTCACGGGCTACCAGGAGGCCGCGGTCCTGCTGTACGCGGCCGGCGCGCTCACCGACTTCTTCGACGGGGTGATCGCGCGCCGGCTCGACCAGATCTCCGAGCTGGGGAAGCTTCTGGATCCGCTGGCCGACCGCGTCTTCATCGTGGCTCTGGCCGTGGCTCTGGTGGCCGTGGATGCCCTGCCGTGGGTGATCGCCGGCGCGATAGTGGTGCGTGATCTGCTCCTCCTGAGCATCTGGCCCCTGTTCGAGCGAAGGGGTGTGGGGCGTATCCCGGTGAACTTCACCGGCAAGACGGCCACCGCGATGCTGTTGTTCGGGCTGACCTGCATGGCGGTGGCGGAGACGGATTTCCCGCCGGCAGGCATAGCCGATGAGATAGGGCTCGTGTTCGTCGTCGGCGGAGCCGTGCTGTACTACGTGGCGGCGGGGATGTATGCCAGAGAGGCCTATCGCCGGCTGGCCTCTCTGCGGGGAGCCGATCCGAGTCGCAGCTAAGGGCCGCGGGTGGGGGAGGTCTCCAAGTGCACATGAGGATTTGTCGACAAAGAGACTATTCATGCCCGGGCGACGTTCCGGCGAAAGGAGAGGACCGAAGGTGGCGGAGTTACCGGAGGACAGGCGCTACACGAGCCAGCACGAATGGGCGAAGGAGGACGGCGGCAGGCTCGTCGTCGGAATCACCGACTACGCGCAGGACCAACTCGGCGACGTGGTCTTCGTGGGCTTGCCCGAGCCCGGGTCCGAGGTCACGGCGGGGCAGCCGCTCGGCGAGGTCGAGTCCACCAAGTCGGTATCCGACGTCTACAGCCCGGTGACCGGCAAGGTGGTCGAGAAGAACCTCGAGGTCGAACAGAGCCCCGAGCTGATCAACACGGATCCCTACGGCAAGGGGTGGCTGGTGATGATCGAGCCCCACGAGAGCGGCCTCGATGCCCTGCTGTCGGCCGACGATTACCGCAAGCTCACCGAGTAATGCCACACTTGACTAACCCTAAAGTACTGCTATAGGTTCGCCGCCATGTATTGCACGAACTGCGGCCATAAGAACCCCGAGGGTGCGAACTTCTGTTCGTCGTGCGGGTCCCCGCTGAAGGAGGGGAAGGACGATACGACCATCACCTTCATGCCGGGAGAGCTCGAGGCGGACCTCGGGGAAGAGGTGCACGTCTCGCCGGACGAGCTCGAGGGGGGGCGAGCCGTGCTGATCGTCAAGCGCGGGCCAAACGCGGGCAGCAAGTTCTTCATCGACTCGGACGGAACCTCGATCGGCCGGCACCCGGAAAGCGAGATCTTTCTCGATGACATCACCGTCTCCCGCAGGCACGCGGAGATTCGCCGTCGAGGCGAGACGTTCTCGCTCCACGACGTCGGAAGCCTCAACGGGACGTACAGCAATCGCGAGCGGGTCGAAGTGACCGACCTCCGCTCCGGCGACGAGATCCAGATCGGCAAGTTCAAGCTCGTGTTTCTGTCGGGAGGATAGCCGTGCCGCTCTCTAGGTCTCGCGATTACCTGAGCATCGGGGAGGTGCTCGACTCCATCAAGGAAGACTTTCCCGACATGAGCATCTCGAAGATCCGCTTTCTCGAGTCCGAGGGGCTGATCAACCCCGAACGCACCGGATCGGGTTACCGCAAGTTTTACGAGGGCGACCTGGCGAGGCTCCGCTACATCCTGGAGCTCCAGCGGGATCACTTCCTTCCCCTGCGCGTGATCCGCGAGCGCCTGGCCGAGGCCGACGCCGCGGGCACCCTGCCCGAGGCGACCGGGGTATCCCTCGAGCCCGTCGCGCCCGAGTCCAACGGCTCGAGCAAGAAAAAGAAGAAGGGGAGCACGTCGGCGATTTCGACCGACGTGCAGTTGGACCGGTCGTCGCTGTCCGACGCCTCGGGCCTCACCGACGAACAACTCAAGGGCCTCGAGGACTTCGGCCTGCTCGACCCCGCCGGCGAGTACTTCGACGGCAACGACCTGGCCGTGGCGCAGGCGGCCCGGCGCCTGTTCGACTACGGACTCGAGCCGAGGCACCTCCGCATGTACCGTCAATGGGCCGAGCGAGAGGCGTCGTTTTTCGAACAGATCGTGGCGCCCATCGCCCGGCGCAAGGACCCGTCCAGTCAGATGAAGGCCGCGCAGTCGTCCCAGGATCTGATCGGGCTCTCCCGGCAGATCCGCGACGCCATGCTCAGGGCGAGCATGAAGCAGCTCTTCTAGATCGATTTCTCGTCAAGTAGGGATATCGATTTGTCGATAAATCGATTCTTGGTGGCCGTCTTGTTGGTGACGGCCGCCCCGGGGCCGATCGCGGCCACCGCCCAGCCCGGCCAGGACGAGCAGGGCTCATCACGGCGCTCCGGCGTGAAGGAGCCCAGGGTCGGATGCGAGGCCTGCATCGTGGTCGCCGACACCGGTGAGGAGCTGTGGAGGAGACGCGCCCACGAGGAGCTGCCGAACGCGAGCACCACCAAGATGATGACGGCGATTCTGGTGGCCGACTCCGGCGGGACCGGGGACCTCAGGGTGTCGGAGGACGCAGCCTCAACCGGGGGTGGAGGCTTGGACCTGAGTGCGGGGCAGGCGTGGCCGGTCGAATCGCTGCTGGCCGCCCTGCTGCTCTCGTCATCGAACGATGCGGCGGTGGCCCTGGCCGAGCACGTGGCCGGCTCCGAGGCCGCCTTCGTGGACTCCATGAACGAGCGGGCCTCGGCGATGGGTCTCGAGCACACTCGGTTCATCACGCCCCACGGCCTCGACGCCCCCGGGCATTACTCCTCGGCCGCGGATCTTGCCGCCATCGCCGAGGTGCTGCTCAAGGATCCGCTGCTGCGCCGGATGGTGGGTGCCACCGAGATCACCGTCGAGGGGCCGGAGGGGCAGGTGCCGATCGAGAACCGTAATCTTCTACTTGAGAGTTATCCGGGCGCGATCGGGGTCAAGACCGGGTACACGCTGGGCGCGGGTAACGCGCTGGTGTCGGCCGCCCGTCGCCGGGGGAGGACGCTCATCGCGGTGGTGCTCAGGGCCGATGACTCCTTCGCCGATTCCTCCGCGCTCCTCGACTACGGGTTCGCGCGCCTCCGCAGGACGGTCCTGCTGGGGGCGGGGGAGCCGGTGGGGAACATCGTTCTCGATCCGGCCGGCGCGGTGCGCGCGGTGACGGCAAGGGCATCGCGAGGGCTCGCCCTGCCCGACACCGTGGGTTTTTCGTTCGAGGAGGCCGCGGATTTCGAGCTTCCCATCTCCCACGGCGAGGTAGTGGGGCGCGTGGCCGTGACCTCGGAGGGACGGGTTATCGATCGGGTGAACGCGGTTGCCGGCGGTGAGCTCGACGGCGGCCGGACCTCGTGGGCGGCGCGTGGACTTGCTACCGTCCTGTCATGGGGACAGTGGATGGCGGATCCGGCCGGGTGATCGGTGGTCGCTTTGCCTCGGAGTTGCCGGCGGAGCTCCTAATCGAGCGAGGGGAACTGGCCCGGCGCATAGGCGAACTGGGCGCGACGCTGGCCGACCTCTACCGCGCTGACGAGCCGCCGGTGCTCATCGGCGTGCTCAAAGGCTCGACGCTTTTCCTGGCCGACCTCATGCGAGCGATGCACATCCACGTCGTCGTCGACTTCATGTCGATCTCTTCCTATTCACACTCCGGGGTTGTGCGCATCGTCAAGGATCTGGACGAGGACGTGCGCGACCGTCACGTCGTGATCGTCGAGGACATCGTCGACACCGGTCTTACGCTCAACTACCTGCGAAAGACGCTGCAGCAGCGGCAACCTGCTTCCCTCAGGGCCGTGACGCTGTTGGACAAGACCGCGCGAAGGATCATCCCGGTCGCCCTCGAGTACAGCGCGTTCGAGATTCCCGACGTCTTCGTGGTCGGCTATGGGCTCGACTTTCAGGGCTTCTACCGCAATGCGCCGGACATCCTCGCGGTGCGGGACGTAGCTCGACTAGCCAACGATCCGCGCCTGCTAATCGCTCAGCTGTTCGGCGCGAAGCGAAGGGAGGAGCGGGGTCTGCAACCGCCCCAACCGCCCCTGGGATCAGGATTGGAAGGATGATGACGGTGATAGGTTCGACCCCATGATCGAGCTATCGCTCGTAGGAGTTCGAGTGGAGCTGCCGTCGAACCAGCCGATCGTGCTGCTCAAAGAGGTCGACGGCGAGCGCTACCTGCCCATCTGGATCGGGGCGGTCGAGGCGACGGCGATCGCGTTCGCGCTCCAGGGCATCCAGACGCCGCGACCCATGACCCACGACCTCATGCGCGACATCCTGAATCAGACCAACACCGACGTCGAGCGCATCGTGATCAACGATCTGGTGGAACAGACCTTCTACGCGGCTATCAGGATGACCGTGAACAGCAAGGTTTCCGAGGTGTCGTCGCGTCCCAGCGACGCCATCGCTCTCGCGGTAAGGATCAACGCGCCGATATTCGCCTCTGAGGAGGTCCTCGAGCAAGCCGGCATCGAGTTGCGCGACGACGAGGAGACCGAGGTCGAGAAGTTTCGTGAGTTCCTCGACCAAGTCACCCCCGAGGACTTCGCCAGCGACACCTAGACGAGGCCCGCGCGTCGCCGGTCCCGCGCTAGCCGCGCCTAACGCGCGTCCTGAGATTGAAACATCGCCTCAACCATTGAGGAGAGAATGATGGTTGTCGTTGACACGGCGCGCGGCGCGGCGTACGGTTCCACTCACGTAACTACTCACTTGTCGTTAGCGCTAGCAAGACTTTAGGACCGGAGGCCAGCATGCAGGAGATGGGATACGGGGGCCCGCAGGCCACCAAGATCGTGGACATCACCTACCGGCAACTCGACTACTGGACACGCACCGGACTGGTTTCTCCGTCCATCAAGTCCGCCGAGGGTTCCGGCACCCAGCGCATCTACTCGTTCAACGACCTCCTCCAGCTGAAGGTCATCAAGGAGCTCATCGACGCCGGCGCTAGCCTTCAGAAGGTTCGTCAGTCGATCGACTACGTGCGCGACAACATCGAGGGCGACTGGTCGAAGGTAACCATTGCCACCGATGGGAATCGCGTTTACGCATGCACGAGCGACGCGGAGGTTCTCGACCTTCTACGTTCCGGGCAAGGCGTGCTCGGAGCTCTCGTGTCCGTCGAAAAGGTCAAAGAGCAGCTCGATGGGACTTTGAGAGAACTCCGTCCCGCCGCCGGGGAAGTGGAATACGGTTCTCCTGCAACTGAAGGGCAGCTGCGAGCCAAGGAGGGCTAACCATCCCAGAGGACCGGGCGATTGTTGATCCCGACTCTTCGAAGTTACTTCCTCACCAGCGAGTCAAGTTTGCACACAACAGTGAGCGGCAGTTCGCAATGCTCCTCGACTTCTATCTGATCGAGTGGCGTTACGAGCCGACCACCTTTGATATCGAGTGGGACCGCCGGGGCAACCCCACCCAGCGCTTTTCGCCGGATTTCTATCTACCCGAGTTCGATCTCTACATCGAGATCACTACGCTCAACCAGAAGCTGGTCACCAAGAAGAACCGCAAGGTGAGGCGGCTGACCTCGCTGTACCCGGACGTCCGTTGCCGGATCCTCTATCAACGCGATTACCTCAACCTGCTGATCAAGTACGGGCTCGAGGAGCCGTCGCAGGGTTCTTCGCTCGAGACCCTGGATCGTCCCCCTGCAGATCTGGATCTGTCCGCGGAGCGCAGGTCCTTCGGTTCCAAGCTGGCGGGGTAGGCGAATGGGGGTCAAACGCGGGGTGGGCTCGGCCGGACCGCAGGGCAAACGTGAGACACCGCTGCTCGATGCGCACAAGCGGCTAGGGGCTCGCATCGTCGAATTCGGCGGCTGGGACATGCCGCTCCAGTACTCCGGCGTGGTCGCCGAGCACAACGCCGTGCGCAACGCGGTGGGCGTTTTCGACGTAAGCCACCTCGGCAAGCTGAGAGTGAAGGGTCCCAGGGGCACCGCGGCATTGCAGCATGCGGTCACCGCGAACATCGAGGTCCTCGAGGTCGGCGCGGCCACCTACGCACTCGTCCTGACCGAAGAGGGTGGGGCGGTCGACGACATCTTCGTCTACAGAATCGCGGAGCACGAGTGGCTGGCGGTGCCGAACGCGGCCAACGTCGCCGCGGTCGCGGAAATGATCGAGGCTTCCGGTGCAAGGCCCATCGACGAATGGGATCGCTGGGCGATTCTTGCCGTCCAGGGGCCGAGCTCGTTCGAGGTCTTCGGCAAGGCGTTCCCCGATAGCGGAGCGACCGACCTGAAGCTTCACCGCTTCGGTCCGCTCGACGTCGGTGGTGAAGAAGGGATGGTGGCCCGCACCGGCTACACGGGCGAGCGGGGCTTCGAGCTCTATGCTCCGGCGGCCACCGCCAGGTGGGCTCTCGATGCGTTGCTCGAGCACGGCGCCGAGCCCGTCGGACTGGGCGCGAGGGACACGCTTCGGCTCGAGATGGGCTACGCGCTGTACGGACACGAGCTGACCAGAGACATCAACCCGCTCGAGGCGGGCCTCGGGTGGGCGGTGAAATGGGACGCCGACTTTCGTGGGCGCGCCGCCCTGGCGGAGGTCAAGGAGGCGGGCGCCGCTCGCAGGCTGTTCGGCGTCGTCTGCCGGGGCAGGGGAGTGCCGCGTCAGGGCTATTCGGTGTTCACCGGCGACACCGAGCTCGGCCGGCTGACCAGCGGCAACTTCTCTCCGACGCTTCAGACCGGGATCGGACTGGCCCTGGGGCCGCGCGCCCTCAAGCCCGAGATCGGCGCGCGCGTCGAGATAGACGCGCGCGGACGACGGATCGAGGGCGATATCGTGAAGCCGCCGTTCGTCAAGAAGACGTAACCGAGGACCGCAACCGGCAAGTCATTGATCGATACGTAGATAAGTCGACAAATCTACTGGGGGCCCGAACTTGGACTTCGCTCCGCATACCCGCGAGGACGACCGCGCGATGCTCGAGACCATCGGGCTCGAGCAAATCGAGGATCTGTTCGAGCCGATAGCCGAATCGCTGCGCCTCGAGCGCGCCCTCGACGTGCCCGTCGCGCTTGACGAGGTCGAGCTGCTCGATCACGTCGGAGCACTGGCGCGGCGGTCCAGGGGCGCGGGCGAACTCGTGTGCTTCGCCGGGGGAGGGAGCTATGACCACCATCTCCCTCCGGTGGTAAAGGCGCTCGCCGGGCGCGCGGAGTTCGCGACCTCCTACACCCCCTACCAACCGGAGCTGAGCCAGGGCGTGCTGCAGGCCGTCTACGAGTTCCAGACCCTGGTGTGCGAGCTCTACGGGATGGAGGTCGCCAACGCCTCGCTCTACGACGGGGCCAATGCGCTGGTCGAGGCGGTCACCCTGTCGATGCGGTCGACCAAGCGAGCGAAGGTGCTGGTGGGGGCGACCGTGCACCCGAGCTACCTCGCAGTTCTCAAAACCTACACTTCAGGTTTAGACCTTGCGATCGAGGTGGTCGGAGCGGGGGACGACGGCGTGGTGGACTGGTCGGAGGTCGACGCCGGCGGCGCGGCCGCGGTCGTCTGCGCGTATCCCAACTTCTTCGGGCGGATCGAAGATCTCGGCGCGGCCTCGGAGGTGGCTCACGCGGCCGGCGCGCTCTCGGTGGCGGTGACCGACCCGACGGCGATGGGCGTGCTTGCCTCGCCGGGAGACCTCGGCGCCGACGTTGCGGTGGGCGAGGGACAGGGGCTCGGTAACCCGATGTCCTACGGGGGTCCGTACGTGGGGCTCTTCGCCACCAAACTGGAGTTCGTCCGCCAGGTCCCTGGACGGATCGCCGGCGAGACGGTCGACGCCGATGGGCGCCGCGCCTACGTGCTGACCCTGCAGGCGCGCGAGCAGCACATTCGTCGCGCCAAGGCGACGTCCAACGTCTGCACCAACCAAACGCTCATGGCGATCTTCGCCGCGGTGTACCTCGGCTGGCTGGGACCCGAGGGTCTCGCGAGGCTCGGAGAGATCTGCGTGAGGCGCAGCTCGTTCGCGGCGCGGCGGCTCTCGGAGGTTCCGGGCTGCGAGGTCGCGTTCTCGGGCCCTCACTTCAAGGAGTTCGTCCTGAGGACCCCCACCGAGGGCGCGACGCTTGCTAGGGCCCTTGCGGAACGCGGCTATCTGGTCGGTCCCGAGCTGGGGCGGTGGTTTCCGGAGCACGCCAACGCGCTGATGGTAGCCGTCACCGAGCGCCGGACGGAAGAGGACATCACCGGCCTCGCCGAGGCCATCGAAAAGGAGCTCGCCGGATGAGCGGGGGATCCCTGGAGCGCTCCGCGGGGACCAGGACCACCGACGAGAACGGGTTCCCACTGATCTTCGAGCTGTCGCGCCCGGGAAGACGAGCCTGGTCGCTTCCCGAAGTGAAGGTGAATGCCCCCGAGCTCGACGAGTTGATACCGAAGCGGTTCCGTAGAGCCCACCCCCCGGTGCTTCCGGAGATCAGCGAACGGGACCTCGTCCGGCACTACACGCGCCTGAGCCAGCGCAACTGGGCGATCGATGTAGGTGCGTACCCCTTGGGTTCGTGCTCGATGAAGTACAACCCGAAGGTCGCGGAGGAGGCCGCCGCGCTCCCGGGCTTCGCCTCACTCCATCCGATGGCGGACGACTCGCTGGTGCAGGGAGCACTCGAGTTGCTCGGAACGCTCCAGGAAGCGCTCTGCGAGGCAACCGGCATGAGCGCCATCACTCTGCAGCCGGCGGCCGGCGCGCAGGGAGAGCTCACCGGCCTGCTCATTATGCGCGCCTACCACGAGGCCAACGGCGACGCGCGCAAGCGCGTGGTGATTCCCGACTCCGCCCACGGCACCAATCCGGCTAGCGTGTCGCTGGCCGGATATCAGGCCGTCGAGGTTCGCTCGGACGAGCGCGGCCTGGTCGACGTCGACGCGCTGCTCGAGGTGCTCGACGAAGACGTCGCCGGGCTGATGCTGACGAACCCCAACACGCTCGGGCTGTTCGAGCGCGACATCGAGCGAATCGCCGCGGCGGTGCACTCCGTCGGTGGACTTCTCTATTACGACGGTGCCAACTTCAACTCGATCGTCGGGGTCGTGCGCCCCGGCGACATGGGCTTCGACATCGTCCACCTGAATCTGCACAAGACCTTCGCTACACCTCACGGCGGCGGAGGACCGGGGTCGGGCCCACTGGCCGTCACCGAGCGACTGGCTCGTTTCCTGCCGGCCCCCGTCCTCGCGTTCGACGAAGGGGCCGAGACCTGGCGCTGGGACCACGATCGTCCCGACTCCATCGGGCGCATCCACAGCTTCCACGGCAACTTCGGCATCAACGTGCGTGCCTACGCGTATCTCCGGTCACTGGGTCCCAAGGGTCTGCGCCGGGTCGCGGAGCGAGCCGTGCTCAACGCCAACTATCTGCGGGCGTTGGTGTCCGATTCGTTTCCCACCAAGTACCCGGGCACTTGCATGCATGAATTCGTCGCGACCGCCAAGCAGCTGAAGCAACACGGAATACGGGCGATGGACGTCGCCAAACGTCTCATCGATCTCGGCTATCACCCCCCGACGGTGTACTTCCCACTGGTCGTCGAGGAGGCTCTGATGGTCGAGCCGACGGAGACGGAATCCAAGGAGACCATCGATGGGCTTGCGGACGCGTTGAACCGCATCGCGGTCGAGGCCGCCGAGGATCCGGAGCTGCTGCACGACGCGCCCGTCACAACTCCCGTGCGACGACCCGACGAGGCGCGTGC
>JBOGWV010000118.1:0-4332 GCA_050693975.1 Actinomycetota bacterium | reverse complement strand
GAAGCCAGCCCGTACATGGTGTCGTTGGCCACCGCTATGGCCTCGTCGACATCCTCGACCTCGATCACGGCCGCGACCGGCCCGAAGATCTCTTCCTGGGCGATGCGCATGTCGTTGCGGACTCCGGTGAAAACCGTGGGCTCAACGAAATAGCCGTCACCCAGCTCTGTGGCCCGCTCTCCGCCCGTGGCGAGTTCGGCTCCCTCGGAGCGGCCGATGTCGATGTAACCCGTCACGCGCTCGAGCTGCTCGGCCGACACGACGGGCCCCATTCCCGTTCCATCGTCCAGGGCGGGGCCCAGCTTCATGGATTCGGTCGCACCAACCAGCGACTCGACGAAGCTGTCGTGTATCGATTTCTCTACCAGGATGCGGGTGCCGGCCGTGCACACCTGACCGGAGTTGACGAACACGCCGAGCATCGAGCCCTTGGACGCGCGTTTGAGGTTGGCGTCCGCGAACACGATGTTGGGGGACTTGCCACCGAGCTCGAGCGTGGTGCGCTTCAGGTTCCCCGCCGATGCCTCGAGGATCTTTCGGCCGACCTCGGTCGAGCCGGTGAAGGTGATCTTGTCGACGTCGTGATGCGCCGCGAGTGAGGCGCCCGCCTCGTCTCCAAACCCGGTCACGACGTTGACGACGCCCTCCGGCACACCCGCCTCGAGGCACAGCTCGGCCAGCCTCATGGCGGTCAGCGGTGTCTGCTCGGCAGGCTTGAGCACCACGGTGTTGCCAAAGCCGAGCGCGGGCGCGATCTTCCACGCCGCCATGATCAGGGGGAAGTTCCAAGGAATGATTCCTCCGCATACCCCCAGTGGCTCCCGGAGCGAGTAGATGAACATGTTGTCGTCGCTGGGATTGGTCTCGCCGTAGGTCTTGGTCGGCCACCCGGCGTAGTAGCGGAACGCCTCGCCCGCCGCCCACATCTCGCCCGATGCGAGGCTTACCGGCTTGCCGGAGTCGAGGGCCTCGAGCTGGGCCAGCTCGTTGGTGTTCGCCTTGATCAGCTCACCGATCTTGTAGAGCACATCAGTGCGCTTCCCCGGGCGCAGACCGCTCCAGCGCTTGTCCTCGAAGGCCGCCCGGGCCGCGCCGACCGCCGCGTCGATGTCCTCCCTGGACCCTCGGGGCACCTCGGTCAACTTCTCACCCGTTGACGGATTCATGACATCGAAGCTCTGTCCCGATTGCGCGTCCACGGCCGCGCCCCCGATCGTCATCTTGGGGGTTCGTCCTATGAACTTGGTCGCCTCCGCGAGCAGTTCGACTTGCGCCATTGCCGGCCTCCTAACCCACGTGCTTCGGGGTTTATGTTTTTCGACGGGCCACCCAGAGTAATAGGAGACCAGCGCGGAGTGTAGGCCGTAGCCAATGTGAGCCACAAAGCGGTAGCCCGGGCTGACTACGGGCGCAAATAGTCATTGCCAAGCGCCCGGCGAGGGGGGACGTTGTCTCTACACCAGTAGTGGATCCCGGCCCCCGGGCGGAAGTGATAGGGCGCGAAATGACACTGACGGCATGAACCGAGAACCCGAAACCGAGAGGCGATGGCCGGCGGCGGCCTTCGCCCGGCTCTCTGCTCCCACGCGCATCTGGTTGCTGACGGCGATGCTCGCCGTCGGAGCGGGCGTCATGTTTGCCCTCGTGCTTCAAGACATGCCTCGCATCGAGGGCACCGACGTGGCGATCCCCTGGTGGGGGCTCGCAGTGCTGTTCGGGCTCGCCGAGATCTTCGTGATTCACCTTCAGTTCCGGCGCGACGCTCACTCCTTCTCGCTGAGCGAGGTGCCTTTGGTACTGGGTTTCTTCTTCGCCGCCCCGTGGGAGGTGGTAGTCGGCCAGCTGTTGGGGGCGGGTTTGGCCCTCGCCCTGCACCGAAGGCAGGCTCCGCTGAAACTGGGTTTCAACCTGGCGCAGTTTGCGTTCGGCACCTCCGTAGCCGTGATCGCCTTCCACGCCATCGCATCGAGCACCAATCCGATTCGTCCGCTTGGCTGGGTCGCAGCTCTGGCCGGAGCGCTCATCGCATCGATCGGCAGCGCTCTAACCATCACGATTGCCATGTCACTTGCTGAGGGCGAGCGACCCGTCAGCTTTGCCGGTTCGCTTAAGCTCCTCGTGGTCATCACGCTGACTAACACCAGCATCGCTCTGGCGGCGGTGACTGTTCTGTGGCTCGAGCCGGTGGCGGTGTGGCTTTTGATCGTCCCCATCGCGTTGATGTTCTTTGCGTATCGCGCCTATACATCCCAGCGCGAGAAACACGAGAGCCTCGAGTTCCTCTACGAATCGACCCGAATGCTGAACCGCTCGCTTCAGGTCGAGGCCGCAACCAGCGCGCTTCTTGCACAGTCCCAGAGAATGTTTCGAGCGGAGGTCGCATCCATCACGCTGTTTCCCACCCACGAGGGGGAACCGGCCTTGAAGTCGACGCGCGGTCCCGGCGACGTCGAGACCGCCTTGGTGCCCACCGAGCTCGATCCGACGGAGGGGGTATGGGCCCGAGTGGCATCCGAGCGCGAGGCGGTGCTGTTCTCGCGACCGATCCGCAACGAGAGCATCCGGCGCTACTTCGAGCTTCGCAACATCCACGACGCCATGGTCGCTCCACTATTCGGAGACGACGAGGTCGTCGGCACGATGATCGTCGGCAACCGGCTCGGCGACGTCAGCACCTTCGACGCGGAGGACCTCAAGCTTTTCGAGACGCTTGCGAACCATGCCAGCGTCTCGCTAGAGAACGCGAGGCTGGTCGGACGGCTCGAGGAGTCGCTGGCGCACCTGACCGAGATGAACAGGCTCAAGGACGATTTCGTCGCATCGGTTTCGCACGAACTGAGAACCCCTTTGACCTCGATCCTCGGATATGTCAAGACGCTTCTGCGACCCAACGTTGCCTTCAAGGCATCCGAGGAGCGCCAGTTCCTCCAGACGATCGAACGACAGGGCGAGCGACTGCGCACGCTGATCGAAGATCTGCTCGAGGTCTCGCGGCTGGAATCGAAAGAGGTACGGCCCTTCCTAACGACCATCTCGCTCCCCCATCTGGCGCGCCAGATCGTCGAGGAGGGCCGTCAGCGAACCGACCACCTGCTCGAGCTCGACTTCGAGGAGGGCATGCCGCTGATCAAGACCGACGAGGACAAGGTCTACGAAATCCTCAGCAACCTGCTCGACAACTCCATCAAATACTCCCCCGTCGAATCCCGCATCATCGTGCGCGGGCAGCGACAGAGCGACGGCGTTCTGGTGTGGGTCATCGACGAGGGCCGGGGCATCCCCGGCGAGTTGCAGGAGAAGATCTTCGAGCGCTTTTACCAGGTCGACCAATCGTCCACGCGAGCGGTCGGCGGGACGGGCCTCGGCCTCTACATCTGCCGCAAGCTGGCCGACGTCATCGGGGGCCGGCTGTGGCTCGAGAGCTCCGACAACCGGGGCTCGTCGTTCTGCCTGTGGATCCCTTCTACTCCGCCGGTGGCGCGCTCCTCGGACACGGCCCACACCTACGGACGGGCGGTGGAGCCGGTCGATCAACGACGCCCCGCGACGCCACTAGATCGCAATGAAGGCACGATTCAGAAGCCATAGCTCAAGCGCCGAATTAGGCTGCGACGACATCCTCGACCCAGGCTCTTACTCTGACGACGAGATCAAGCGCGGCGGCACGGTCGACGGGAGGAGTCAGAGCTAGCGGATATCTCTCCTGCACCGCGTAGCGAGAGAGATCGGATATCCCTTCCAAGTCCTCCGGCAAGGCGTGACCGGACTGGCGACACTGCTCGGCTAGTACGCCCAGGTCGTGGGTCCTCTCCGGTCTCTCCTGGCCGATCGCCAGCACCGCCTTCAAATACTTCTCGACCGCCTGCTGGGCATGAAAGCCAAACAGCCAGTCGGCTATCTCTGCGTCGGACACGATCCGCTCGAGCAGCACCTCGTCTCCTCGACCCTTTTGCAGGAAGGCTTCGGCGAGATCAAGCGGCGTCATAGATGACTCGGCCCTCTGTCAGCGCATCGTTGATGACGTGGCCGATTACGCCTCCCCAATCCTCCACATCTTGGAGTGAGTAGACCAGAACGTCCACCGAGGGCCGGCCCTTTACTGCAGCGACGGCACGGTAGCCGCGCGTGACCTCGTCAAGGTCCTCGGACATCTCAGAAACGATGACCATGACGTCAAGGTCGCTGTCCGGGCCCGATTCCCCGCGCGCCGCCGATCCGAACAGGATGATCTTCTCTGGCTCTAGCTCCGTCACCAGGGCGCCAACGACCTCGTCGACGATCGACGGGAGTTTCGGTCCCGGCGCCGAGTCCTCGATCTGCTTGCGGTAGCGC
>JBOGWV010000117.1:0-1944 GCA_050693975.1 Actinomycetota bacterium | reverse complement strand
GGCGACGAGGTCACGTTCGAGGGATCGACCGATCCCAACACCCCGATAGCCAACGGTTGGTTGCGGGCATCTCACCGGGCTCTCGACGCCGACCGCAGCCAACCGTGGCAGCCTTTCCACTCTCACGATCATGAGGAGCCGCTCGAGCCCGGACAGACCTACGAG
This sequence comes from Actinomycetota bacterium, assembly GCA_050693975.1. Taxonomy (GTDB): domain Bacteria; phylum Actinomycetota; class CADDZG01; order CADDZG01; family WHSQ01; genus WHSV01. The sequence continues at coordinate 1,779 of JBOGWV010000117.1, read as the reverse complement.
CTCAATGTCGAAATCGTGCCCTCGTGCGTGGTCGTGCCGCCCGGCTACCGGCTCGGCCTCTGGGTCCGCGGTAAGGACTACGAGTATGGCGGGAAGCTCGACGAGTACGGCCAGACCTTCTACTACGCCACGCAGGGAACCGGGGGCATGACCCACAGCGATCCCGACAGCCGGCCGCCGGATGTCTTCGGTGGAAACGTCACGCTCCATATGGGGCCGGAGCATCCATCGCACCTCTTGCTGCCGGTGATTCCTTCTTGACGGAGGCACGGAGAGGCGTATGAGCGACAACGGCGTGATCCGCGACGGGATGAGGGTTGAATGGGACGTCGGAATCCGGATGGATGATGGGACCGAGCTGCGCGCCGACATCTTCCGGCCACCCGACGACGGGGCCCATCCCGTGATCCTCACCTATGGGCCCTACGCGAAAGGGCTCGCGTTTCAGGAGGGCTACCCCGATCAGTGGACCATCATGGTGCGCGAGCATCCCGAAGTCGCGCGCGGGTCCTCCAACAGGTATCAGAACTGGGAGGTCGTCGATCCCGAGAAGTGGGTGCCTGACGGATACGTGTGCGTGCGAATCGACTCGCGCGGCGCAGGACGGTCGCCGGGATTCATCGATCCCTTCTCACCGCGGGAGACGCGCGACCTCTACGACTGCATCGAGTGGGCGGGAACGCAAACCTGGAGCAACGGAAAGGTCGGGCTTCTCGGCATCTCCTACTACGCCATCAACCAGTGGCACGTTGCGTCCCTCAACCCGCCTCATCTCGCCGCGATCTGTCCCTGGGAGGGCGCCGCCGACTGGTACCGGGACATGACGCATCACGGCGGAATCCTCTGCACCTTCTGGGCCAACTGGTACGAGAAGCAGGTGATGGTCGTGCAGCACGGCCTTGGACCGAAGGGTCCCTCGAGTCCGATCACCGGCGAGCTCGCGGCGGGGCCGGAGACACTGCCGGACGACGAGCTCGCGAGGGCGCGCACCGACTTCGGTGACGTCATATTCGACCATCCCCTCGACGACGACTACCACCGCGGTCGTTCCCCGGACTGGTCGAACATCACCGTGCCGCTACTCTCCTCCGCCAATTGGGGCGGCCAGGGACTCCACGCGCGCGGCAACTTCGAGGGGTTCGTACGGGCGGCCTCGAGGCAAAAGTGGCTCGAGGTGCACGGGCTCGAGCACTGGACCGAGTTCTACACCGACTACGGAGTGAGTCTCCAGAGGAGATTCTTCGGCCACTTCCTCAAGGGCGAGGACAACGGATGGGAAGATCAGCCGCCGGTTCAGCTGCAGGTGAGGACGACCAAGGGGTTGGTCGAACGCGCCGAGAGTCAGTGGCCGCTGGAGCGCACCCGCTGGACGCGCATGTATCTCGACCCCGCGTCATCGAGCCTGAGCTCCGACCCGGTCCCTCCGAGTGACGTGTCCTACGAGGCGCTGGGTGACGGGGTGACCTTCAACACCTCTCCACAGGACTCAGACGTCGAGATCACCGGACCGATCGCCGCCAAGCTCTTCGTCTCTTCCTCCACGGCCGACGCCGATCTCTTTCTCGTCGTCCGCGTGTTCTCCCCGACGGATGAGGAGGTCGTCTTCCAGGGCGCGTTGGACCCGCACACCCCGATCGCTCAAGGGTGGCTGCGGGCCTCCCATCGCAAACTCGACCCCGGCCTGTCCACGGAATACAGGCCCTATCACGCGCACGACGACCGGCGGTCGCTCAACCCCGGAGAGATCTACGAGTGCGACGTAGAGATCTGGCCCACCTC
>JBOGWV010000116.1:0-13567 GCA_050693975.1 Actinomycetota bacterium | reverse complement strand
GTTCACATCCGGGGCGGTGGCGATGATAGTAGCGACGAACAGGACGAAAAAGATGCCCTCGGTGATGGCCGTGTTCATGATCACCGCTCCGACCCAATAGCCCTCCTCGCGCGCGAACTGGTAGTTGCAGCTCGGGCACGAGTCCTTGAGCGTGAAGTATCCGGAGAAGATCTTGCGGTGCCCGCAAACGGGGCAGGCGCGGCGCACGGCGCGAAGCAGAGTCGGTTTGAGTTTCAGGCGGGTGGTGCCGTCGTTCAGCTTCTTCCCGATTCCTCGATGGCCTCGACCAGAGTGTTCCAGCCGAGCAAAGCGCACTTGATGCGGACCGGGTACTTGACCACGCCTTTGAGCGACACGAGATCGCCGAGCACGTCGGGATCGCCCTCTTCCTCACCTGCCATCATGGCCTTGATGGTCTCGGCGAGCTCGGTGGCATCTTTTACCGACAGATCCTGAACCCTCTCGGTCATCATCGACGCACTGGCCTGGCTGATCGAGCAGCCCTTTCCGTCGAACGAGATGCCCGCGAGGGTTTCACCTTCGAATTTCACGAAGAGTTCGATCTCGTCACCACACAGAGGGTTGTTGCGCTCGAGCTTGACATCGTGAGGATCCAGTCGCCCCTTGTTTCGAGGCGTCCTGTAGTGGTCGAGGATTACCTCCTTGTACAGCTCCTCGAGGCTCAGGCAAACCACCCTTTCGCTTTGTCGAGCGCTTCAATGAGCGCGTCTATCTCGTCGGGCGTGTTGTAGACGTAAAACGACGCCCTGGCCGTGGCCGGAACTCCGAGCACGCGCATCAAAGGCTGAGCGCAGTGATGTCCGGCCCGAATGCAGATTCCCTCTTGATCGAGAATCGTCGCCATGTCGTGGGGGTGCACCTCTTCGAGGTTGAAAGAGGCCACGCCCCCACGATCCTCGACGTTCTTAGGACCGTAGACCTTCGCACCCGCTTCCTCGAGGCGCTTGATGCCGTAGGCGACCATCTCTTTTTCGTGCGTCCGGACGTTGTCGATCCCCAAGCCCTCCAGGTACTCGACCGCCGCGCCCATTCCGATCGCCTGGGCGATGTTGGGCGTTCCGGCCTCGAACTTGTGCGGGATCTCGGCCCAGGTGGCGTGGTCCGGCCACACCCGGTCGATCATCTCGCCACCGCCCCTGAACGGGGGCATCTCCTCGAGCAGGTCCTCGCGCCCGTACAACACGCCTGCGCCCGTGGGACCGAGCATCTTGTGCGAGCTGATGGCGAGGAAGTCGACGTCTAGCTCGTTCACATCTATGGGAATGTGCGGCGCCGCCTGTGCAGCATCGATCACGATGCGGGCCCCCACCGCGTGAGCCGCGTCGCTGAGCTTTCGCACCGGGTTGATCGTGCCCAGCACGTTGGACATCAGCGACACGGCGACGATCTTGGTGCGATCGGTGATGTACTCCCCGAGCAGGTCCATACGGAGCCTGCCCTCGTCGTCGATCGGGAGATGACGAAGCGTCGCCCCCGTTTCCTGAGCGAGGAGCTGCCACGGGATCAGGTTGCTGTGGTGCTCCATCTCGGTCACGAGGATCTCGTCGCCCTCGGTGACGTTGGCCCTCGCCCAGGTGAAGCGCACGAGGTTCAGTCCGTCCGTGGCCCCACTGGTGAAGATGATCGACCGGCGGCTGCGGGCCCCCAGGAAACGAGCACACGCGACGCGCGCACCTTCGTAGGCCGCGGTCGCCTTCTCGGAGAGTTCGTAGACGCCACGGTGCACGTTTGCGTTCTCGGTCTCGTAGAAGCGCACGATGCGGTCGACGACCTGACGTGGCTTCTGCGAAGTCGCGGCCGAGTCCAGATAGACGAGCGGCTTGCCGTGGGCCTGCGTCTCGAATATCGGGAAGTCCTTCCTAATAACCTCAACGTCTAGCGACATGTTCTGCCTCTCTGCGCGATCGTCGAGACGATCGCTTGCCTTCGTTCTGTTGATGATTCTTAGACCTTCGCCTTCTCTGCGTCGGCCACTTCGGCCAGCTCTTCTGCGGAGAGCCCAATCTCTTTGGCGATCCCAGCGTACCCCTCGGCCTCGAGTTGTTCGGCGAGTTCGAACCCACCCGACCTCACGACACGCCCGCCCATGAGCACGTGCACGGTCGAGGGGCGGATGTAGTTCAGCAGGCGCTGGTAGTGCGTGATCAACACGATGCCGACGTCGGAGTTCGCCAGCTTGTTCACTCCGGAGCTGACGTGCTTGAGAGCGTCGATATCCAGCCCCGAGTCCGTTTCGTCCATGATCGCCAGTTCGGGGCGCAGCACGGCCATCTGCAGGATCTCGTTGCGCTTCTTCTCGCCCCCCGAGAATCCCTGGTTGACGTAGCGATCGACGAGCTCACTGGGGATCTCGAGCATCTCGATCTTCTCCTGCAGGTACATGCGGAACTGCATGGCGCTCTTCTGGTCGTCCGGGTGGACCGCGTTGTATGCGGTGCGCAGAAAGTTCACGACGCTGACGCCCGGCACCTCGGTCGGGTACTGGAAGGCCAGGAAGATGCCCTCTTTGGCGCGCTCGTCCGGCGCGAGTTCGAGGATGTTCTCGCCCTTGTAGAACACCTTTCCACCGGTGACCACGTAGCCCGGGCGCCCCGTCAGGACGTAGGCCAGCGTCGACTTACCCGATCCGTTCGGGCCCATCAGCGCGTGGATCTCACCCTTGTCGACGGTGAGGTTGATGCCCTTGAGGATCTCGCGATCCTCGACGGTGACGTGGAGGTCCTCGATGTGAAGCAACTGGTCTGCCATGTCGCTGTTCACTCCCTCTAACTTTCTCGGCGGGGGCCAACGAGTACCAGGGCCCCCTCGATCTTGACTTCGTAGGTGGGCTCCGGCTGCGTCGCCGGAAGAATGCGAACGCTTCCGTCCACGACGCTGAAGCGCGACGCGTGGAGTGGGCACTCGACCTCGAGGTCTTCGGGTTCGAACTCCCCCTCGGTCAAATACGCCTCCTCGTGAGTGCAGATATCCCCCATCGCATACACGTCGTCGCCGACCCGGTACAGCCCCACGAGGTCGCCGCGCACGACGACCTGCTTGCAACCGGGGTCGGGAATCTCGTCCAGCTTTGCCACGGTCTCGTAGGTCCCCATCAACTGGCGACCTCGAGGCGCTGGGAGCCCTCGACCTTCTTGGCGATGGACTGGGCGAGCTCCTCGCGCAACTCGGGCACGCGAATACGGTCCAGCACGTCCCCGAAGAAACCGAAAACCACCAACTTCTGAGCGGTGACGCGGTCGATACCCCGGCTCATCAAATAGAAGATGTGCTCCTCTTCTACCGGTGCGACGGTGGCGCCGTGAGTGCAGCGGACCTCGTTGGCCTCGATCTCGAGCTGCGGGATCGAGCGGGCCACGGCCTCCTCGGACAGCACGATGTTGCGGTTCGCCTGGTAGGCGTCCGTCCCCTGCGCGCCCTTGGCGACCTTGATGAGCCCGGAATATTCGGACCGTGAGGTTTCCTTGAGCGCTCCCTTGTAGAGGAGATCGGACGTCGTGTTGGGCACGTCATGGCTCTGGAGCGTGCGCTGGGCGAAGTGCTGATTGCTGTCGGCGAAGTAGAGACCCAGCATCTCGGAAAACGAGCCCTCGCCCTTGAGCACCGACTCGACCTGTGCCCGGGCAAAGGCGGAACCGAGCTGCACGCACAGGCTGCGAACCGTCGAGTCGCGATGACCGGTGAAGCGCTGCGTTTGGAAGTGATGAACGTTACGGCCCCATTCCTGCAACGAGATGTAATTGACGATCGCTCCGCGACCTGCCGTGACCTCGACGACGCTCGAACAGAGCGAGGGCCGGTCGTAGCTCTCCGAGCGAAAGCGGTCCACGAACGTCGCCTTGGCGTTGTCCCCCACGACGACCGTGGTGTGTGGAAAGGTCGAGCCACCGGGAGCTACGTCCCTGAAGACCTCGTAGGGAAGTTCGACTTCGACTCCGGCCGGCACGTACACGATGATTCCGTCGGACAGAAAAGCGCCGTGTAGCGCGGTGAATTTGTGCTCGTCGATGGGGACGTCCGTGAAGAAATGCTCCTTGAGCAGGTCCGCATGGTCGCGTGCGGCGGTCGGAAGGTCGGCGATCACGACGCCCTTGGCCGCAAGTTCGGACGACACCTCGGGGGCACTCTGAGACGGCTTGGGAACGTCGAAGATCGAGAAGTCGAACCGGCGCACGTTGGTGTAGCGCCACTCCTCGCCCTTGGGGTCGGGCAGATCGAGCTTCTCGTAGACATCGAACGCCTGGAGGCGCCGCTCGGCCAGCCAGCCCGGCTCGCCCAGCTCGGTGGCCAGCCTCTCGACCGCGTCCTTCGTTAGCTTGCTCGTCATCGTGTAGCCGTCACTCCTCGAGGAATCCAGTGTTTCGGGGCGGGCATCTGTGCGGACTGGCACCGCACGCCGGCCGGAAGGATGAAAAACCGTTGATCGAGGCCCCATCCTAACGCAGGTGCCCCCTGGGTTAGGGCCGCCTAACTAGGCGTCCTGTAGGCGTTTACCCTGCTCACGTGGTTAAACAACGCGCGGGGGCCGGTGCTTCCCGAGCCCGGGCCGGGCTCGCTGCCATCGCGCTCGCGGCCGCCCTGTGGGCGCTGGGGGCGGTGGTCGCATCGAGCCTGTTCGACGATGGGGTGAAACCGCTCGAGCTGGCCGAGGCTCGCTCCGTAGTCTCCGCGCTGGGCCTCGCGCTGGTCCCCGCGGCGCGGCGGAGGCCGGAGCCGCCGCCCCCGGCGACGGTGCGCCGTTCGTTGGTTGTGCTGGGGGTCTGCATCGGGATGGTCAACGCCGTCTACTACGTGGCCATCGAGCGGCTGCCGGTCGCGGTGGCGTTGGTCCTCCAGTACACCGCTCCGGCAATGGTCGTGATCTGGACGGCCCTGCGCCTGCGAGCGAGACCGCCCAACGAGGTGCTGTTCGCGGTGGTGCTCGCGCTCGCCGGAGTGGCGCTCGTATCCGGACTGCTCGGGGCCGAGATCGCCTCGGCGGATGTCCTTGGGATCGTGATGGGCCTCGCCTCCGCGATCCTGTTCGCCACCTACACGCTCGTCGGCGAGAGCGTCATCTCTTCCTATGGGCCCCTGGGTGCGATGTTCCGCGCCTTCGCGATCGCCGGCGCCGGTTGGATCACCTGGCAGGTCTTCAACGGCTGGCCCGCGGAACTGTTTGAGCCGGCGAACCTGCCGCGCGTATTGCTGGTGGGCGTGATGGCCACGCTGATTCCCTTCTTCCTCTACCTCTGGGGAATCGAACGGGTAAAGGCCGAGCGCGCCGCCATCGCCGCTACTCTCGAACCCGTACTCGGAGCCGTGGTGGCCTGGCTGTTCCTCGATCAAAGCCTTGGAATCGTGCAGATCATCGGAGGCGTGCTAGTGATCGTGGCGGTGATCCTGATCCAGACGAGCCGCAAAGAAGCGGTCCTGATCGCGGAACTCTGAGTCTAGCGAGTGGCTAGTTCGGCCAGACGTTTGCCTATCAGCGGCGCGAACTTGAAGCCGTGGCCGCTGCAGGCCGAGCCCACCACGATCTGCCCATGACGCTCGATCACGAAGTGCTCGTCGGGAGTGTTGGTGTAGATGCAGGTCTCCGCGTGCGCGGGAGTGGGGTCGGCGGTGGGAAAGCGCCGCGAGACCCAAGCGGAGACGCGCTCGATGGAATCTTCGCTGAGCTCGCCGGTCTCGTCCGGATCCGTGGTGGGGCCCGCGATGTGCTCGCCGGCCTTGAGTCCGTACCCCGGTGCCGGCAGCGCATAGACGGCGGGGTCGGACCAGTCGACGAGGGTCGGCGGCGGTCCCGGAATGGAGAAATACGAAACCGTCTCGCGCGTCGGTCTTACGTCGAGGGTCACTCCCACCGTGCTCAGGATGGACTTGGCCCATCCCCCAGCGGTTACGACTGCAACTCCGGCATGGAAGACCTTGTCGCCGGAGAAAACGTCCACCCCCTCCTCGGTGATCTCAAGCCTCTCGACCCGAGTGGAGCGGTGCAATCGAACGCCGGCGCGTCTGGCAGCACGCAAGAAGGTTGACACTGCATGATCCGCGAGCGCGACTCCGGCGTCGGGTTGCCACAGCGCGATCTCATCGTCGGCTACGTGCACCTGCGGCCAACGCGCAGCGACATCCGGCCCCTTCACCATCTCGAAAGGGGCACCGCAGCTCTGCAGGGAGTCGGCATTGGCCTCGATTCCCTCTCCGACGTCAAGCCCGCCGGTCGTGACCACGAGGCTCTGTCCGGTTCGCTCTTCCGCGGCGCGCCACAGAGAAAGAGACTCCTGCGCCATCTCCACGTACATCGGATCGGGATACGAGAAGCGGAAGATGCGCGAGGAGCCGTGGCTGGATCCGCGGTTGTGGCCGGGGTCGAACTGCTCTACGAGATTGACGCTCAATCCCGAGTGAGCCAGCGCGTACGAAGTCGCCGAGCCCATGACACCCGCGCCGATGACGACCACATCGGATTCGAACACTAGGTGCCTGCCTTCTCCCTGTCCCTCAACACCCTCCTGAGGATCTTCCCCGATGCCGACTTGGGGATCTCGTCCACCGCCTCGACGCGCCTGATCTTCTTGTGAGGCGCGACTCGCTCCGCGACGTAGGCCATGATGTCGTCCGAGCTCACCTGGTCGGCGAGCACGACGAACGCCTTGGGAATCTCACCCGCTTCCTCGTCTGCTACCGGAATCACCGCCGCGTCCGAGATCTGCGGATGGCTGAGCAGCACCGCCTCGAGCTCGGCCGGGGCGACCTGCATCCCCTTGTACTTGATGAGCTCCTTGAGCCGGTCGACCAGGAAGAAGTAGCCGTCCTCGTCGACGCGGCCGATATCTCCGCTGTGGAGCCAGCCATCGTCATCGATCGTCTGACGGGTTGCCGCGTCGTTGTTGAGGTAGCCCTTCATGACCTGCGGGCCGCGAATCAACACCTCGCCAAGCTCGCCGGTGACCGCCTCCTCGCCGGTCGTCACGTCCACCACGATGCACTCTGTGTTGGGGATGGGGGGCCCGATGGAACCGGGCTTGTTCTTCGAGGGATCCTCGGGAACACAGTGCGTAACGGGAGAGGTCTCGGTCAGTCCGTAACCCTGCATCACGAAACAACCGAGCCGTTCCGACGCGGCGGCGGCGAGATCTCCGCTCAACGGGGCGGCGCCCGACATGATCATCCCGAGGCTCGATAGATCGTAGTTGTCGACGATCGGATGCTTGGCGAGCGCAAGAATCACAGGAGGAACGAGGTAGCCGCGCGTCGCCTTGTGGCTCTGGGAGAGATCGAGGTACTGCTCGAGATCGAAGCGCGGCATCGTGATGACCGTCGCCCCGCAGCGCAGGGCTCCATTCATGATCACGGTCATTCCGTAGATGTGAAAGAACGGCAGCACGCCGATGACGGAGTCCTCTTCACCGATTCGTTGGGCGCCGAGGAACTGGCAGATGTTGCTCACGAGGTTGTAATGGCTCAACATCACGCCCTTGGGAAGGCCCGTCGTGCCGCTCGAGTAGGGAAGCACCGCGAGATCGTTTTGCAGGTCGATGTTCACTTCGGGTACCTCGGTCCCGGCACTCAGCAGATCGGTGACCGGCGTCGCCCCCTGCGCGTCCCCCAGCACGAAGATCTCTTCGACCCCCGATTTGCCGGTGGCCTCGATGGCCTTGTCGAGGAACTGAGGAATCGTCAGCAGGAACTTGGCATTCGAGTCCTTCAGCTGGAACGCGAGCTCATCGGCCGTATAGAGCGGATTGACGGTGGTCGTAATCCCCCCGATCGCCGCAACGCCGTGAAACGCGACCGCGTACTCCGGAAGATTGGGCATGTAGATCGCAAAGCAGTCGCCCTTGGTGAATCCCCGAGCGGTGAGCCCGGCCCCCATTGCCAGTACCGCGCCGGCAAGGTCCCCGTAGGAAATGGTGCGACCGCTGGGTCCGTCGATGAGCGCGGGCTTGTCCCCCAGTTGTTGTGCGCGTTCGAGCACGAAGCTCGTCAGAGGTACGTCCGGAATGGTCACCGCCGGATAAGGACTCACAACAACCATGCAGCTCCCCCTTGCTCGGATGCCTGGTACGAGTGTCCCACTTCATCCTCGACGGCGGGCGCCGGGCTGGGCACCCCTGAGACTTTCAAGGTATGCAGTCTCAATGGATTTCGAATCGATGGGTTTCTTCAGCTGGATCCTCGCCGGACTGGTCATCGGAGCCGTCGCCCGTCTCCTATTGCCGGGACGCGACCCAATCGGATGCCTGGCGACCATCGGGCTCGGCATTCTGGGAGCCATCATCGGTGGCTACGTGTGGACCGAGCTCTTCGACAAGCGCGACAACATCTCATGGATCGGCGCCATCATCGCGGCCATGATCCTCCTGCTCATCTTCAGATCGTTCACCTATCGGCGCCGCCGGTCACCGTTCCGGCGCCGCTTCTAAATGCGGAGCAGGGGACGGACCTAGTCACACTAGCTGCAGCCAGCGTCCGGCTGCGAGAGCCACGTCACCAAGTCGGTCTGCCCGCGCGACGCGTCCATCCATACGGTTCGTTGGCCCTCGCCCACAGCCGGATAGGCCTGGTCACCGCGGTTACAGGTGACGGGCTTCGGCGTTCCGCCGCGAGTCCGCACGAGGAGGATGTCGCGGCCGACCCCGTCGGTGGTGATGGGGTCGCCATCGAACCATGCCTGGTATCCGGCCTCGGTGGTGTACGCAACCCACGAATTGTTGGCCGAGGGGCGTGGCACGTCCGCAACGAAGTTGGTCCACACCGGGGCGAAGTCGCTGTTCTCTCCGACCACGGTCTTCCTCCTCTTCCCCTTGTGGTTGGAGCGCACGATCGCGCCCCGGCCGTCTCCGTTGCGGTCCTGAAACCAAAATACGTACTTGCCGGTCAGCGCGGGGGGTCCGATGATCGCGCTCGAAGGCGGCCTGGTGAGCTTGATTGTCCCCTTGATGCCGGTCTTGAGGTTCCGGATCCCGATGCGAGGCACTTCTTTTCGCAGATCCCACCACGCGACGGTGTCGCCGGCGACCTGGGGATCGAACTCGTCCCCCGAGGTCTGCGTGAGCTTACGGATACGCCTTGTTCCGTAGCGGGCATAGATGTCCGTCTGTCTCGGGCCCAGGTTCTCCCACGCAACCAGCTTTCCATCGACGGAGGGGTACCACTCCCAAGCCGACGTGCCGGCGAGGGTACGAAGGTTCTTGGTCGAGCCGTTTCTGGTGCCGATCACGTCGCGGTCGAGGCCGCCGTTGTTCGTCAGGCGCGACCACACGATCTCGCCTCCTCCGATGTCCGGTTGCTCGTCGGCAACGAACTCATTGGACTCCGTTAGCTGCAGCGGCTCACCTTCGCCGGTAACGTCACCCATGAAGAGTTGGCCCGGGCTGCAGCAATAGTTGGTGAGGTCGGGATAGTGAACCGTCACGTAGTCGTCGCCCGAAACCTGCGGCACCGAAGGCGCGAACCCCTGTGGGCTGGTGTCGTCTAAGAGCACGAGCGTGTCGTTGCTCGTGCCCGCGTCCCATTCGGCGGTGATGTCACGCTCGTCGAACGCCGCCTTGACGACGTTGTTCACCTGCGTCCGCTGACCGAAAGAGAGCTCGGCAAGCCCGATCTCCTGGGCCGCCGCCTCCACGAGTAGCCGGCCGTCGTAGAAGGAATCAAGCGGCGTGTGATTGGTGAGGGCTCGGTAGATGATGCGGTCGGCCAGAAACGGCTCGAAGCCGCGCTCCGCGAGATCCTCGCGTATCTCCCAAAGAGCACCTGCGTAGATCGTGGCGTTGTCGTGTACTCCGCCGAGGTCGAAGTCGAAGAGATAGTAGAGGTAGTCGTCGGTCCCCCGAGGATTCCCCGTCTCGTCTTCCTCGTTGAGGTCTCGCAGGAAAGGGCACGTCCATTGACCGGAGGTGGTTTCCTCTACCTTGCAGACATCCTCGCCGATGAAGCCGGCGGTGGGATCGGTCATCGGGATGCCCTCGGCCGTTACCTCTACCGCGTTGCCGAAGTAGTCCGCGTAGGCCTCGTCGAGCGCGCCCGACTGGTTGAGGTATACGAAGTCCGCGCTGAACTCGTTGACTCCATGGGTGAGCTCGTGGGCGACGATGTCGGGCGCGGCCGAGAGCGGATAGAGCTCGCCGTCTTCACCGGGCTCGGGATTCCCGTAGGTGATGTGTTCACCGTTCCAAGAGGCGTTGTAGAGAGGCGAGTCAAACTCACTCGCGTTGACGACCGAGACGATGGGCATCCCCTCATCGTCCAGGGAGTTCCGCCCCAGGGACGCGTAGAAGTCGAACACCTGCCTGGCTCCCCAGTGCGCGTCCACCGCCCCCGATTCCGTGTCCTCTCCGGAGAAATGGCTCGACGTGGATTCCACAACGGTCGCTGACTCCGGATCGAAGGTGCCGCCGTCGGCGCCCTCGGCGTCATGCGTGACGATCTCAACCGGCGACGGTGTGGGCGTGGGCGGCGCGGGCGTGGGTGGTGGAGGCGGAGGCGCCAGGTCGCGCATCTCGAACATGCCGTCGTCGCGCTGAAAGACCCCCAGCGGAAGGGTCGGGTTCGGCTCCTTGACGCTGACGCCTGAGCCCAGCACAGGGCCGGCGGTCTTGATGTCGGTGTACCTGAGCACCACATTGCCCGTCACGGCGTTGACGAACACCTGCTCGCGCACGGGGGCTCTCAGGCCCCGGCCTTGGATGGTCAGGTGATACGCGAGCACCCCGTCGCCGACCGGCAGGATCACGAGACCGTGGTCCTCGGCGCTCCCCCGGCGGAGCGGGCGGATGCTCGCCAGCGCGATGTTGCCCGCATCGGCGAGGCTCAGGCGAGGCTCGACGGACACGTCGAGTTCGGTGAAGAAGTCGCCGTTGACCGTCGTCACCCTTTTGCCGTCGGCTGTGTCGTCGAGATGCACCAGGTAGTGCGCCCCGAACACGGGCACGCCTCGATGCCTCTGCTGGAAGCGAACGGTTCGGCCCCCTTCGTCCGTGACTACTTCGAGGGGACTCAACTCTTGCTGGGGATCGGTGATGCCATAGCGCGCGAGGTTGTCGCTCAGGTGGTCCCTGGCGACGGTCGGTGCCGGGCCGGACTGGGGCCGAACATCGATCCCGCTGACCAGAGCGGGCGCGTCCGTACCACGCGCCTCCACTACACGCAGGCGTGTGGGTTTTGCAGCCGAGGCCGGGATGCCGGCGACCAGGCTCGCCACCAGCAACATCGCCCCAAGAACGGCGGCGCGCCGCATCAAACCTCTCCTCCGATCGGATGTCCGCTCTGACAGCCCCGCCTATCTCAACAGATCGATGGCCGCAACGGTAGGGGCTTGGGGGCGAAACGGACAATCGCGTCGAGCCCGTCACCGGCCCCGAGCAGAAATTGGACTTGCCATGGTGCGCCGATGATGTCATAGTGACATCATGCAGACATCAATGTGGCTCGACAGCCTCCTGAACGACCTCAGGGAGGTGGCCGCGGTAGGCGACGAGCGCACCGCGACCGCCGCCGAGGCGCTGGCAGTCGCCATGAGCGCCAGCATCGAACGGCGCTGGCTCGACCTGCTGGCGCAGGTCGTTCTGGAGATCAACGACCAGCTCCCCTCCGGCCACCTCGAGGTCCGGCTCGTCGGCCGTGACCCCGAGCTTGTGTTCGTCGACGAGCCCACTCCGGGGCCCACCGCGCCGGCCGAGGATGCGGGTGCCCGCATCACGCTGAGGCTACCGGAGGCCCTCAAATCGTCACTCGAGAACCAAGCGGCACAGGAGGGACTGTCCCTCAACAGCTGGATCGTCACAGCGCTGCATCGCAGCGTCGAGCGCGGCCGAACGTCGCGACGGAGCAATCGCCTGCGCGGGTTCGTGCAGGGTTAACAGCAGCGCGAAAGGAGCAGCAATGGAACGCCGGTTCGAGACTCCGGGGACCCCCATCATCGAGGTGCGGCTTCCTGCGGGACGAGTCGAGATCTCCACCCACGAGGGCGACGAGACGATCGTGCAACTCGAGGCCCTGCGGGACAACGCGGCCAGCCACAGGGCCGTCGAGCACGCACGCGTCGAGCTCCGCCAGAGCGGCGGAGACGATCTGGTGTTCGTCGACGTCCGCGAGCGCTCCTCTTTCCTCTCGTTCAGCATGGGGGCCGAAGTCGAGGTGCACGTGCAAGCGCCGGTCGGGAGCAAACTGAAGACGAGCCTGGCCTCGGCGAACCTGGTCGGGCGCGGCACTTTCGGCTCCCTCGAGGCAAATCAGGCATCGGGAGATGTCTCCGTCGAAGATGTCACAGGCGACGCGGAGGTTCGTTCCGCCAGCGGCGACCTCCACATCACGAGCGTTGGCGGCGAGCTCAGCCTTCACTCCGCCTCGGGAGACGCCGAGGTGGGCCGCGTCGGTGGTTCGGCGACCGCGAGGACCGCTTCCGGCGACATAAGGATCGGCACGGCGTCATCGTCGGTGACGATTCAGACGGCCTCTGGCGACACCCGAATCGGCTCCGTCTCAAACGGCAGGGTGTCGGTCCAAAGCGCCTCCGGAGATATCGAGATCTCCATCGCAAGGGGAGCGGGCGCATACCTCGACGCCAAGTCAATGAGTGGCGACGTGACGTCGGAGCTCGACCTTGAAGAAACCGTTCCCGGCGGGAGCTCAGTCGACCTCAAGGCCACTTCGATGAGCGGCGACATCCGCATCCGCAGCGCCCGTGAGGGCCGAGGGAGCAACGGGCTCCCAGAGCCAGTCCGCCTGGCCTGATACGCAAAAGACCTGTACGCAAAGAGGGGAGCCGGTTGGCTCCCCTCTTGCCTTGAACTTGTTCGACTGGGTTAGCCGACCGAGCCTTCCATCTGCAGTTCGACCAGTCGCTGGAGCTCGACTGCGTACTCCATCGGCAGCTCCTTGGTGATCGGCTCGATGAAGCCTCGCACGATCATCTGCATCGCCTCGATCTCGTCGAGGCCCCGGCTCATCAAATAGAAGAGCTGGTCGTCGGAGACCTTGGACACCGTTGCCTCGTGGGAGACCGCGGAGTTCTCCTCCTCGATCTCGATGTAGGGATAGGTGTCGCTGCGCGACTTCTCGTCGAGGATCAGCGCGTCGCAGATGACGTGGCTCTTGGCATGCTCGGCACCTTTGTCGATGCGCACGAGCCCGCGGTAACCACCTCGTCCACCGTCTTTGGAGATCGACTTCGATGTGATCGCACTGGAGGTGTTCGGCGCGGCGTGAATGACCTTGCCGCCCGCGTCCTGGTGCTGGCCCTCGCCGGCATAGGCGATGGACAGAACCTCGCCGCGTGCGTGCTCGCCGAGCAGGTAGATCGACGGGTACTTCATCGTGACCTTGGAGCCAAGGTTGCCGTCGACCCACTCCATGATGGCGCCTTTGCCTGCGGTCGCACGCTTGGTGACGAGGTTGTAGACGTTGTTCGACCAGTTCTGGATGGTCGTGTAGCGAGCCCGGCCGTGATCCTTGACGATGATCTCGACGACCGCGGAGTGAAGCGAGTCACTCGAGTAGACCGGCGCCGAACAACCCTCGACGTAGTGCACGTAGGAGTTCTCGTCGACGATGATCATGGTCC